>JAEUSG010000809.1 GCA_016788315.1 Fibrobacterota bacterium
ATAGGATCGCATATCTCGATACAATTTGCCTTTGGCAAATCACTCGATATGCGGGAGACAGGAGAAAATTATATGGCTAAGGTTGTCGTAAATCCAGGGGTGTGCGGATTCAAAACTGTTATCAATGTTACTGCTGATGAAAATCAGGCTGTAAATGTTACTATCGACTCTGCTTGCGAAGCAGTTAAGGCAATGGAGGCTGAACTCAAAGGACTCGACGGATACACTGAAGTGTTAGGCAAATTCGGAACTTCAAAGATATCTGAAACAGCCGCGAAACTTTGCCGTCATGCCGCCTGTCCCGTTCCTTCAGCCATCTTTAAAGGTGTAGAAGTGGCCTTCAGTCTTGCACTTCCAGCACCTGTCAGTATGGAGATTTCTAACGAATAAATTGATGCCGGTTGAATTCATACATGATCAGGTAGGATTTATACCTGTATTATTGCTCAATGTATTATTATTCTTATCAACGATGAAATAATTCTAAATAGGAGTAAAAATGAAAAAGTGTTTTATTATATCATTCATCCTGTTCTCTTTATCTGTTACTGCATTTGAGCGTACTACTATAATCTCTTCTTTGGCCAACGGTGAGGTTATTAATTTGGGACAATACACTTGCACTACTATGCCAGGTGATTATAGTTCATGTCTCGGCATTACTGTCTACAGTGGATTTGTTTACGATCCACAGCACCATAAATTACTTCAGTTTGGTGGCGGGCATGCTTCTACAATGCGCGATGATGTTAATGTCTTTCATTTCGACTCTCTTTTATGGAAAAGCGCATATCAATCAACGCAATGTTCGGAAATGACATTGGACAATTTTGATACAGTAACAGGTGCATGGAAGACTACGGGGCATCCTCACTCAAGACATACATACGATATGTTAAACTACGCAGACACGCTTGGCGAACTTTTGCTCATGGAAACGGGTCACGCTTTATACACCACATGTGCTAATGGCACATTTCCTATTGTTCATGGCCGGATAGGGCACTATAATCCATCTACCGGTAAGTGGCGTTATAGTAAGGCAGCTGCTCAATGGGAACGCTATGCAGCTTCTGAATATGATCCCGTATCAGGTCGTGTGATCATTGTACACACGAACGGTGTATGGCTTTACGATCCTGTTTCTGAAACAATCAGTAAATTATCGGCAGAGGGAGGACCAGGAATAGAAAATACTCTTGTCTATTATCCTCCCACCGACAAGTTTTACCACATAGCAACCAGCTGGGTAGCCTCTTTTACAGTTACTGAGTTTACTATTAATCGTTCAACATGGACGCTAACAAGTAGAACTCTTTCTGGTATGACTGGTGATTTTCCTGTATGGTCAAACGGAAATGCAGAGCGTGGTTTTGTTTATGATAAGGTTAATCAACGTATTGGCGGCGGCATATCCAACGGCTTTTATTACAGTTTTGATCCCAGAATAGGTGTTTGGTCAAAATCATCGGTTACTGTTCCTGGGCTTACAGTTACACCATCTGTTATCGCTCATTCAATCGCTTATGACACGGTGAATAAAGTTGTAATTTTTCAAATTGACTTAAATTATAAACGCTATTCAATTGCTTACCGCCCGCCAACCTTATATCCTACATCAAATGAGAGTGTTTTTCATACGCCGGTTTCTGGTTTTACACTTTATCCAAATCCATCACATTCACCAATTTTACGTGTAAACGGAAAAGATGGATGGATTCCAGAATTGCTGACAATTTACGATCTGCAGGGACGGCTTGTTACAACAATGAAGTCAGCAACTCCCGGAATTTGGCAACCATCACACTTAACAGATGGTACCTATATTGTCTCTTACAAGTTTGCTAATCGTATCTGTAAACACAAGTTGATCATTTTAAAATAATCACTTCATTAAAATAAGGCTCTTTGTAAATGAATTACTGCCGGTATTTATAGTCAGAAAATAGATTCCGGATGTAAGGCCTCTAGCGTTCCAAGTTGCAGAACCTTTGCCAGTAACCAGTTCTTTAGATATATCAGCTATTTTTTTGCCGGCAGCGTTAAAAATTACAGCCTCAAAGCCAGAAGATTTCGCAAAAATAGTAGGTATTGTAATTCTAGTTACAGGATTTAGAGGATTAGGGTTCACCGATACAGCCTCTTTCTGCCAATTTATCGGCAGTGCTGCAGAAACAGGTGAAACACTCTGCTCCTCATCTGCTTTCCAGTTTAATACAGCAACTCTGTTTCTGTAGTAGTCTGAAAGATAGAGATTCCTGTCTGTAGATGAGATGTAATGGATTGATCCATTTGCTAAACCCGGCAAATCGCGGCTCTTAAGAGCAAAAATGACATTTCGATTATTGTCAATTGCTGTGAAACCGTATTGGAATGTATTTGGAAATATGACTCGTCCATATCTGTCGACATCAAACCTGAGCTGATTGCAGCAGCACTTTCCTACACTGCGGGTATTGTGCGAAGTTATGTGCGATATACCGTAATACATCCAGTCAATGCCGCGTGCTTTAACAGGCCAGTCACGTTCAATTGTACCGGCAGTATATGGATCTGCAGTTGTTGCACCTGCTGATTGAATAATACCTTTTGTTCCATCAAATTTAAGTATTGAACCGTAGAATTCATGTGCAATTTTCTTCTGGGTAAAATACTTAGCCATAATTCTGTAATCAGAAGTTGTTGTGTCAATTCCTTCAAAATATGGAGGAAGCTTACTATCGTCAAGAGAGTCTGCATTAATGAAAGAGGGGAGATAGCTTCCCTTTGGCCGTATCGCAGCTGCAAGATAGAGCTTTCCATTCGCGTCAACTCTCATGCCGCCGGAAACAGGGAGTTCCAGAGAATCAAGTGCAGGTATGGAGTCTGCCACACCATCTTTTACTCTGATAACTTTAAATCCGCTCAGATTGTTTACCGGGGTCAATGTTGCTTTGTAGCTAAGCACATAATGTGAACCATCCGGTCCCGGCACGTGTGCAAGATTCTGCAGGTCACCGGATTGAATTGCATCGCTCCAGCGTACTCCATGCGAACCGGTTTGTGGCCAAGGGGCGGGTACACCGGTTTTTGTAAATCTGAATAGCGCATTATTGCTGTTATCTGCCCAGAAAACATATTCACCGTCGTAACTGAAAACAGGTTCCGACCAGCCTGGCTTACCGCTGAATGTGCCGATTGTAAACAGATTTGTAAAAACAGTTTTGCCAATGTAGTTGCCGGTATTTCCGTCGTATCTAAAGACTGCTGTATTCGATGTGGCACCTGTTCCATTGATGTTGAATCCTCTAACCCAGACTTCATCTGTTGCATCAGATACATCAAGATTAAACGGTATACGGTCTTCGTATGTAGGAGCGATGGCATTTTTCTTATAGTGAAACATTGGATTGCCTACATCCATATATGTTTCCTGCGGGTTAAGGTATTTCGCGGTATCGATTATACGGTTCCATCTGCGAGTTGCAACTATGCTGTCAGTTCCATCTGTTTTCTTTATAGTAGACGGAAAATTGGTGAGAACATAAGAGTAACCTAACCCGTTGGCAAGGAACTGGGGAGCAAAATTAATGAAGTGAGATAAAACAGGCTTTACTCCGCTTCGAACCCTGATGGTATAGGGTGGGTTGGCTACGTTACCAGCATCATCCTTTCCATCCCAGGCAAGTCGCTGGGAGAGAGATGGCTGGAGAGGAGCTGGAGGAGAATTTTCACCTGCAAGCACTCCGGCAGCGATATGACGCAAAACTTTGCCATCAGAATTCACGACAGACACTTCAACATCGGTGCATCCGGTTACAGAAAAAGAGATTATTACAGAATCTCCATTCTTTGATGTTGTTATTGGTGAAAGCGCAGCTGCCGCAGAAATTGCAGCAATCAAAGTCATTACGCCGATCTTTTTCATATGGTTCCTCCCATTTTGGTGTACAGTACAAAATTACACTTTACACCTGAATAAGTCGATGTAGTTTTATAACTTCAACTAGCACAAATAGAACATGCAGTAATTACCTCACAAGTGTAATCTTCTGGCAATATTCCTGCTTTTCAGAAGTTAAAGCACATAAATAAATACCCGCAGCGCAATGAACACCATTTTGATTTCTGCCGTCCCAGAGCACTACTTTTCTGCCAACTTTTACTTCCATTTGATTCAAGAGAGTTTTAACAAAACGACCAGATGCGTCATAAATCTTCAAACTTATTTTACCGCTCTTAACAACATCGAGTGATAATTTTACTGCAGGATTGAAAGGATTTGGAGAAACGGTTAGTTTTGCATTATGTACTTCGGCCGAGCCGTCACCCTCAATCAATGAGGTGAGAGAAGGAAGGTCATCATAGAATGAATCTCTAACAGGCTTTGCAGCCATGTAATCGAGTCTGTACATTCCCAGCTTATCATTCCTCATATTTACAAGATCAAACACATCAGAAAAAT
>JAEUSG010000816.1 GCA_016788315.1 Fibrobacterota bacterium
GCACCTTCCGATACGGCTACCTTGTTACGACTTAGCCCCAATCACCAGTTTTACTTTAGGAGCGCCTTCCTTACGGTTCAGGCAACTACTTCGAGTACCCCCGGCTTTCATGGCTTGACGGGCGGTGTGTACAAGGCCCGATAACGTATTCACCGCGGCATAGCTGATCCGCGATTACTAGCGATTCCAGCTTCATGGAGTCGAGTTGCAGACTCCAATCCGAACTGAGACAGGCTTTTTGAGATTAGCTCCACCTTGCGGTCTTGCGACTCTTTATACCTGCCATTGTAGCACGTGTGTAGCCCTGGATGTAAGGGCCATGAGGACTTGACGTCATCCCCACCTTCCTCCTCTTAGAATGAGGCAGTCTCCAGTGAGTCCCCGGCATTATCCGCTGGTAACACTGGACAAGGGTTGCGCTCGTTGCGGGACTTAACCCAATATCTCACGACACGAGCTGACGACAGCCATGCAGCACCTGTGTAGGGTGTTTCTTGCGAAAAAAGGACATCTCTGCCCCAGTCACCCCCATGTCAAACCCAGGTAAGGTTCTTCGTGTATCATCGAATTAAACCACATGCTCCACCGCTTGTGCGGGCCCCCGTCAATTTCTTTGAGTTTCACTCTTGCGAGCGTACTCCCCAGGCGGGATACTTAACGCGTTAGCTACGACACCGAGAGTAAAATTCTCCCGATATCTAGTATCCATAGTTTAGGGCATGGACTACCAGGGTATCTAATCCTGTTTGCTCCCCATGCTTTCGAGTTTCAGTGTCAGTATTGTCCCAGGCGACTGCCTTCGCAATCGGTGTTCCTCCTGATATCTACGCATTCCACCGCTACACCAGGAATTCCATCGCCCTCTTCCATACTCAAGAGACTCAGTATCAATGGCAAGTTCAGGGTTAAGCCCCGAATTTTCACCACTGACTTTAGCCCCCACCTACACTCCCTTTACGCCCAATAAATCCGAACAACACTAGCACCCTCTGTATTACCGCGGCTGCTGGCACAGAGTTAGCCGGTGCTTCCTCTAAAGGTACCGTCAGTACCGGAGTATTAAACCGGTAGTTTCTTCCCTTCCGACAGAGCTTTACAACCCGAAGGCCTTCATCACTCACGCGGCGTTGCTGCGTCAGACTTTCGTCCATTGCGCAAAATTCCCTACTGCTGCCTCCCGTAGGAGTCTGGGCCGTATCTCAGTCCCAATGTGGCCGTTCACCCTCTCAGGCCGGCTACTGATCGTCGCCTTGGTGGGCCATTACCCCGCCAACTAGCTAATCAGGCGCAAGCTCATCTTTCAGCGATGAAACCATCTTTCGTCCAAAAGTCATGCGACTCTTGAATCCTATTCGGTATTACCCCCGCGTTGGCAGGGCTATCCCCAACTGAAAGGCAGATTGCTTACGTGTTACTCACCCGTCCGCCACTGTACTAGTAGTACGAATACTACATTCCCGTTCGACTTGCATGTATTAGGCACGCCGCCAGTGTTCGTTCTGAGCCAGAATCAAACTCTCCATAGAAAAGTTTTAATTCTTTAATTAATAATAAATTGACTTGGCTATCTTTTTACACTGACATATACGCTATTGAATTTTCAAAGAACCGCTGCCAAGTTTGTTCCTATCGTTTAGGTACATTCCAACTTAACAGATTTAAAAGATAAATGCTTTGAAAAGCTAAGTCAATCTTTTTTTTACTTTTTATTAAAAATAATTTCCATACTTGGAAAACCAGGTAATCTGGCGCTTGGCCAACCGTCTTGTGTTCTGCTGTATTATCTTTACTAAATCAGCTTCTGACAAGCCATGGCCGCGGGTGACAGAAAGATATTCAGAAACCTCTTTGTACCCAACAGCCCCCATCCCTTTTGCGCTCGCACCATACTTTACAAGCAAATAATTCACCTCTGAAAACCACCCGGACTGCATCATTTTTTCTGTGCGTGTATTTATTCTGTCGTACAGAATATTTCTATCAGGATTCACATATATACTGTTAACCGTTTTGAGCCAATCCACTCTCTTCTTGCTGTTATCTGTAGATGAAAAAGTTCTGCCTGTGAGTTCAAATACTTCTAAAGCTCTGACAAGTCTCGGCTTATTTTTTTTATTAATTCTTGACGCACTAACCGGATCTATTGATTCAAGTTTTTTATGAAGCGATTCGCCCTCGTCTATTTCCCACTTTTTATTCATCATATCTCGAAATACCGGATCAGAGGGCGGACAATCGAAGAAATCATAGTATAGTGCATCAAAATAGAGTCCCGACCCCCCAGCAAGAACAGGGTGCTTACCACGAGAGGCGATATCTTTAATTGCTGCACGGGCCAAAAGGGCAAAGCTTCTTGCATCCATCTTCTGATTTGGTTCAATAATATCTATCATATGATGTTTTACGTCATTTTGCATCTTTTTATCTGGTTTGGCGGAACCGATATCCATCTCTTTATATATCTGTATTGAGTCTATTGAAACGATTTCGCCGTTATTTTTCAATGCGATTTCCATTGCCAGGTCGCTTTTACCCGATGCAGTAGGGCCGAATATGGCTGAAACCTCTATTTTTTCCATGTTTTGCCTAAAAAATAGTCATTTATGTCAAAGCCTTCAGGTATCGGTAATATGGAGAAATCTATCTCTGCTGTTGAAAAAAGCGCTTTTAACCTTTCATTAGCGGCTTTTCCTGCAATATCGGCATCGAGGAGGGAATATACCCGCTTCCCCTTGAAAAGTGATAGCCACTCATTTTTAAAACTGCCAGCACCCGGTATTGCAATAGCAGGAAAACCATGTTCAATAACTGTCAGAGCATCAATAACGCCTTCGCAAAGGTAGATAATGGGACTTCTAATCAGCTGATCGTGATTATAGGGACAAGGAATGGCACCGCGCAGGTTCAACTCCTTAGGCACTATTGTATTATCTAACGCACGGGCCTGCAGATAAACAGGTATACCATTCTGATAATATGGAAATAGAAGCTTATGCTGATAGAAACGAAGATTTCCCTTTTCATTAAACAATCCTGATTCTATAAGCTGTTCCTTTGAGAACTTTGCCGAAAGCGCATCTGACACTGCCTTATAGTCGGAAACTGAGCAAAGTTTCATTACTGAAGCTGTTTTCGCCGAAATCCGCCTTCCTTTCAGATACTGCAAGGCTTCACGATCCGGTGATGATGTCAATTTAAGCAATTCAATTAAAATCTGCGTGCGCAAAGCTGGATCAAAGAATGGTTTATTCTCAATATGAATTTGTCCGGAAACCGGCTGCTTAACAGAAGAAGAAGGTGCGCTTTTTGTAATTGACAGGGTGTCTGATGCAATCTCAGAATTGAATTCAACGGCAAGATAGTCTGCTGCTTCGGTAAGAGAGAGCCCTTTTACCTGCATTACAAGATCCAGTACACTTCCCTTTACTTCTGGACAAACCCAGCACTTAAAACTATTTCTCGCAGGATCCAATGACATAGAGGGAGTTCTATCACCATGAGCATGATTTTCAGAACGTACACACTTTGCTCTGTTTCGTACCACAGGAAGTCCGAGATGTTCTGCCAGGAGCAATATAGGAACTCTTTCCCTAATTACTGCAAGAGGAGGCCGTACACGCCTCTCAGCCGATGATTCTGATCTCATCTGAATCAGGAGTGATGCACTCCCCTCCTGCTGGTGTGACAATAAAAGTGTTCTCTGTACCTAAAAGGCCAATTCCGGGAATACCCTTTTTAGGCTCAAGAGCTATAGTCATGCCGTCTTCAAGTGGTTCGTCAAATTTCCTTGCAATGACCGGATACTCATTTATGACCATTCCTATTCCGTGACCGAGGAATTTAACCTGGTTACTTCCGTATCCCATAAAATTATCAGCCATGCCGGATGGTATTATTATTTCATTATATACGTCGTCATAAATCTTTGATGGAATTTCACCAGGTTTGAGTCTCCGGCGCACATATTCCTGAACATCAAGGCATAGACGATGTGCTTTCTGCATTTCCGGTGACGGTTGCGCGCCGAGGAGAAACAGGCGCGTTTTGTCAACATAATACTCTTCAAAAGGGTATCCGATGTCTATAAAGATGAGATCACCTTTTTTAAGTTTTCGCAAACTTCCGCCGTAGGGGCAAACTGGTGAACGACCTGTTATTCCGCCAGGACCGTCAAAAGCGGTTGGGTAAATTGAGCTGTCTCCAAAGCAGATATTTCCGAGGAAGAATTCTCCTGTTCCGGACGCCATTCGAGCGATACAGCTGTTTCCTGCCATTGAGGTAAGCCTGAAAATATCCAGAGCCAACTCCCATTCAGTTACCCCTTCAATCATTAAGCTGAGAGCCCTGGAAAGAACCGCTGAACCATTTTTACCGGCCTGCCGCATTTTATCAATCTCGTAGGCGGACTTTACAGCCCTTACTTTCCGAAGGATGATGCCGGCGTCTGTGAATTTAACAGCATCAAATACCTTTTGCAGCAGTTTTAATCCTGAAACAGTCATGGTTGATTCATCAACTGCAGAGTTGGCCAGCTTCATATTCAGACTTTTAAGAACATTCAGCGCATCGCGATACGATACATAGGGGTAAATATTTTTTAACGGAGATTCACTTTGCGCTCTTTCTAAATTACGTCTTACAAAAAGGACCGGTTCGCCGGAAGCTGGTACAACCAGAAAACCGTTCTGTATTGTCCCCGTATAGTAAAGCTGATCCACTCCGTCGAAGATGAAGAAAGAATCAAGATTGCGCGCTGCAAGAGCGGTTTGTAGTCTGGAAATTCTGGAATAACACTCTGAAGCTGGAATGAAAGAACTCATTTGAATAATACCTTTAATTTTTGAGCCCGCTCATCGACTGCTGAAAAAAGATCCATTATAAAGGAATCCTTTTCGGCTGCGCCATGAGCCTCACTGTAATCGTCAATTATTCTGCTGCCTCGTCTGTCATCCTTCTGTTTGCACTTCAGCACAGAATCCGCCACCGACTTATCCATATTAATGAACATTTCAATTTTCTCTTTATCAGAAACCGAGTTCAATTCCAACGATAATATTTTATCCGCAGTTTTTATATCAGATTCATCCCGTGAATCACCAAGCAATTTAGAAATATAGACTGAAAGTGCGTAATATTTTAAGAACCAGGTATAGGTATCTAAACCCTTTTTGCGGGAAGTTTCTGTCATGTAATTTTTCCCTGTTCCTGAAATATCCTTTTCTGTATAGTATTCTTTACTTTCAGATACTTCGCACAATCTATTTCTGGCTTCAATCATTATTTCAATGATCTCTGATCTGAAAATATCGTACTTAATTGCCACTCTTTTTGCCTTATTGCGCTTTCTGTATTTTGACGCATTGCGCATAACAAAAAAGACGTTGTCGGAAAGTACCCATCCGGGGAAAAGCTCATTAAATGCTGGAGAAACCCCCGGAAGGTTGGCAGAAGGAAGATTAATGAGCGAGAAAGGATATTCAACTCTTTGAGGAAGAGTAATAACGTTTGTAGCAATGATTGAATAAGGGGCTCTAGAATAATTTGCAGGAAATTTTATGCTCGCGCCGAGGCCGAAAAACATGCCTTCTCCTGGTATAATCTCCTGGTCAGGCGCCCTGGAAGTGTGATTTGAGCCGACATTGGCTCCATATGCGATATTGCCCTTTCCCTCCGGCCAGAAAGCTGAAATAAGCAGACTCTGGTGATGAAAACCGACAAATGGTCCAAGAAGCGAGGCGGTAACTTCACCTTTTGCGACACCGGAATTTGCTCCAACAATGCTCTGATGCACCTTCCCATGCGTCTGAACGTGTGAGTGTTCTATCAGAACAGAATTAGTCACAACGCCCATAGATTCAACAGAGGCTCCCCACTGAACAATGGCATCCTTTACATATGCGCCGTCAATTACTTTTGCTGAATCTTCCTTTGAGCTGAGAAGGGTGACGTTTTCCACCAATACCGCATTATCAATTACACCATACTCGCCCACATATACATTAACCACTTTATTAGTATTTATTACACGGGCACCTTTTTCTATTACCCCCCAATCGGATGAGGCCAATGAGGCATATTTCTGGATAATCTTATCATAGTCTGCAAGAAGGGATTTATCACTGCGCGATTTCATAATCAGAGCGGCTATTTCCAGATCCATTTCTGCAAAAACGGCTACATTTCTGCCGCCGGTTTCGACACCTATTTCGTCAAGCATTGAACCATTGAAGAAAGTACAGGATGGATTAACCTGAACGCTGCCGCAGTCAACAACTGCAGCGCCTGTGCATATGCGGTATCTATTCAAACCGTCAACACTCTTAATAAATACGTTGTCTTCAATTTTGGCGTCATATATTGCACTGCCGTAAATGCCAGCTTTTCTGCGTATGCCGTTTACTTCAAACTCAGTATCCTGAACACCTATTTCAACGTGACCGAAAAAGGTATTCTGCCATATTCGTCTGGGTGTAAAATTCTCTGAAACAAGAATATTGGACCATTCGCCAGTTGTATGATTTCCCTGCTGTAAAAGGCGTTCAATTTCATTTCCCTTGAGCGGTCTTAATTTTGGGCAAACTGGCTCTTCTGCCCTGCGGAGACTTTTAAGGAATTGCGACTCTTTTATTCTTGTTTCTATTGTTTCAATTATATCTTTAGCCAACATTTTTTCTCCCGGAATAAAACTATATATTCTCACTATTCTTTCTAACATACCTTATGAGACGATATACTGACAACAGGGGAAATTCAAATAGAAACAGCAAAAAGACCCATAAAAAGCGACCAGGATAAATTCTAAGGTTACCAGAAATATCGAAATCAAACCGCTCTTCAGTAAAAGATGGCACAATATTGCATTTCAAATCGGGATATAAGGAATATAGAGTTGGCAGCAGAGCCTGAACCCTTCCATGAAAGACACCTACATCTGCAGCATCATCCCAACCGAACAACACATATACTTCATGGAGTTTTAGTTTTAGCAGCCGCCTGCTTCTGAAAAGCAGATTCAGGCATGAATTAACAAACCTGGATCTAAACCTGGAATTAAGTACCATTTTATTTACAATGTAATGAATGATATCCGGCCCGCCATCTTTTCCAGCATTCTCACTATCTGACGAACCAGCATTAATATTTTTTTGTCCTTCTGATTTAACTCCGACCGCTTCAATATCCTTTTCTTTTGGCTTTTGTGAGACTGCAGCGGTTTCTGCAACTTCCGGTTCTGTTTTGTGTTCCGAATCTTCAGACACGATATTCTCTGGCAATTCAAAGAGAACTTTATTGAATATCTTTATTATAACTCTCCACTCCCCTTTGTTTCGAAGGATGAAGAAATTCAAAGGAATGAATACAATCATGGACAGAATCAGAACTACGGAAAATAGAATAAACAGCAAACCGGTAATTGTCACCAGTCTGAGCCCAACGTATGAGATTTAAGAATTGTATACTTAGGCCCCTGAGGTGTAAGTTCACTGGCTACGAGATCGATTCGATCTACTGTACAGCTAAGCGGCCGCCATGCTGGAAAAGCTTTAGAAATCGGCATTTTAATTGGCCGCTTTGTCCTTCCAAACGTAATATGGGGGCGGAATGACTTCTCATCAATCAACTCACTGAATTCACTTCTGATGTTTGCGGCAATTTCAAGTAGAGTTGGACTCTCTTCAAGTCCCATCCAGATAACAGTGGTCTCTTTTTTGATAAATGTGCCTGGACCATTCCATCTAATGCTAATTGGCCCGATAAATTCAAGGGCGGATTTCATTCTTCGGAGAATATCGTCTGCACTATCAGCCTTTTCATCGCCAAGATATGCTATGGTGCAATGGAGATTCGCCGCTTCGGTCCAACGCGCCCCTTGAATCGTCTGGTTACACGCCCCCATGTATTTAACCAGTGCATTCTGCATATTTTTATCCGGCCATGCTGCAATAAAGAGGCGTGAATTAGTTATCTTAGTCTCCATGAAAGAACTTCCGGTGTTAAATGTTAAAAAAGTTGTCCATGCAAAAAATGTAAGATCGAAATGGCTGCGGATAAAGGCTAAAAAGGTTGCGCTGCTAATCCGGCACACTGCAGAAAAGACATGGAACAATGATAGTCTTTTTCACTGCGGAACTTTGAGCTACTCACTTATTGTGGCTTTTATACCGCTTATTGCATCGTTATCTTTATTTGCCTCCAAAATATACGAACTAAACATAACAAAAATTAATCTTTTTCTTAGTGATAAAGAGGTTGGCGCTTTGGTCGTCAAATTTCTGCCCTATTCAACTAATGAGATAAACGGCTACATTTTAAAGCTGCTGGACAATGCAACCACTTTAGGGTGGATAGGAACAATCGGACTTCTTTTATCCGCCTTTCTTCTTTATGGAACCATTGAAAAGGTATTAAGCATTCCTTGGGGTAACAGAGCGGGCCGGCCTCTGTACAAGCAGTTTATCGTATCTATCGCAGTTGCGCTTGTACTGTTGATAACGTTCTCAATGTATGTATCTATCGGCAGACTTCTGGCCATACCAGACATACTCATACTGAATATAATCGGTAAGGCTACCTCGTTTGCAATGCTTGTACTTACTTTCACAATAGCCTACAAAATTATTCCTGCCGCCAGGGTTAAAATGAAAGCGGCAATCAGAGGCGGTTTTTTTGCTGCACTACTGTATGAAGGATTTAGAATAGCACTTACCATTTACATTACCGACTTCTTTATGGATAACAAAATCTGGGGTTCACTGATTCTTATCCCCATAGTTATTCTGTCACTATATATCCTCTCTCTCATTCTCGTACTTGGGAATGAGATGACGTATGTAGTTCAGAATTACGATGAAATAATCAAACCTAAGAGACGCCGTCAATAAAGGTACGTTCGATTCGTATTGAATGTTTCCCTGCAGTACCGTGAACAGCCATCAGTAGTATATCTGCTGATTTGCCATCATCTATTGATCCAGTCACACTATCAACATTCAGCATACAGGCCTGGTTGTAAGAATACATTCTTGAGAGTTTAACAAGAGCAGTATCCAAATCATATGGTGCGGCAATTTCCGTCTGGAAATATGCTTTGCGATCTGAAGTAAACAAGTTGATCATGTTCACATATTGAACATCAAGTGTACTTACTGAACCTGCAAGTGTATTTGCTTTAGCAGCAACCCACATGGCGCCATTCTTAAAAACCATTCCTTCGATTTCATCGCCCTCTTTTAACCCTGTTCCGGCATATCTAAGAGTATCGGATACGGCAATTGTTCTATCCAGGGAATAGCAATTGATGAAAGTATTGACCCACCTTGGGTGAACGTGACACATGTCGCAGATTATTTCGCCGTAGAGTTTTGGTCCAAGTTCAAATATACCGTCAAGTGCTCCACCGGCCTTGAAATTCTGGCTCATCGGTCCGTTTCCAGTATGAACAACAACACGGGTTCCACAATCATATGCTCGTAAAAGTTCATCCCTTGTACAGCCTGTATGTCCTACTGATGGCAACCCACCTTCTTCAGCCATGTATTTAATAAGCTGAAATGCCTCCTCGCCCCATTCAGGAGCGATAAGCGCTTTTTTAATGTGTCCATTGGCCAACCCCTGAAGGACCTTAAATGTTTCAATTGTCGGTGACAGAGTGTTTTTGGGATCCTGAGCACCTGAAAATGCTGGATCTTTAAGAAAATTTCCTTCCATGTCAAGAGCCAGAAGCTTTGTACTGCCCGGTGTATTTTTGCCGATATACTTTGATGCTGTTGCAAGAAAACGGTCCAGTTTTTCGCGGGGACATGCATAACTCGACAGCATGGTTGATGTGACACCGGTTTTAGGAAGGGATTTAAGAATTATGTCTATTGCCCCTTCATATTCAAACTCTTTGACACCATTTACAACTTTAACACTGCCGTTAAGACAGTCACAGTTGTTCAGACCATGTATATGAGTTTCGATAAAACCAGGTACAAGGTATTTCCCTTCGCCATCAATAATTTCATCGGCCCTAATGGCCTCTTTTACAAAACGAATTTTTCCATTTTCAATTAAGACATCTCTTTTTTCAACTCCAAATCTTCTGACTGTTGATACATTTTTAATTAGCGTTGTTTTTGACATGATTTTTTATTTCTCCTTGAAGAGTCTAAGATAACAATTTTCTCAGTTCAGTTACATTTTTCTGCATTATTCCAACCAGATTAGTTCGCTCATCCTTAGAGAACGCAAACTGTTCAACAAAAGTCAGAGAATAATCTGACAGACCGGAAAGCGTACTTTTTATACCGCTCCACGAAGTCATGATTTCATTAGCAAGCACCGGCAAATCGCTCTTGATTCCGTTAAGCCCCTCTTTGAATGTTGCATAAAAGGCATAACGAAGGAAATCATTTTGAGTAAAAGCTCTTTGAAGCAGGGGTCTGTAGCGGATTTCCTCTTTAAGAAAACGGGTACCTGAGTGATAAAGTGAAACTCCTTCATATGGCCTGAGATCATTTTCGTTTTTCAGTCTGGAAATCATATAATCTGCGACTGCATCAGGTGTAACCATGCGCTTACAGATAAAATCTCTGGAGCATGGCACATTTGTAAGACATGGCAGACAATCAATATCAGCATGAACAATCCAGTTATCCGGCGCATATGGACCGGTTTCATTAAGGAAAGATTCTCCTGCATAAATAGCTATTACCGGACAGTTTACTGCCGCGGCAATATGCATAGGACCAGTGTCATTTGTTAAAAGGAATGAACAGCGCTGCAGAAAATCGGGCAGTGCTTCCATAGACACCTTTCCCGAAAGATCAAAAACTCTTGATGAATAAATTTGAGGTATCTGTAAAAGAGCTCCTGATACAAACTTCCGCTCCCCCTCAGTGCCTATAAACGCAAATCTGATATCCGGAACAGAAGACAACACCTTGCCGACTGCCAATCCAAAACGTTCCGCCCCCCATTGACGGCGTTCAGCATTCGAAGCGACCTGAACGGCAACAACCGGACCTGCGCCTCCAATTTCGCTGAAGCATTTTTCGGCTGCACCTCTTTCGAAATTAAGACTAAGCGCACGGCGGAAGGCCCAAGGACCTGCAATATTTATTGAATAATCAACAAAGTTAAATGGGTTTACTGATCTATTTCTACATGCGGAAAAAAGAAGCCTGCTCCATGGATCAAGAACCCAACCGGAGCCATCCTCTTTAAAAAAATAACCCCTGATTTCATCTGCACCGATAAAACCGGCAATAGCCGCCCCCTCCTGCGAGCTGTGGCGATTTACAATAAGATTAAACCTCTCTTCTTTCAGCTTTTGCAGAACAGGGTGGCTGTTCTTCGCGAGAAACGAGATCGATTCAGTAGCACCAGGCGGGAATATTTTTCTATCGAAAAGCACAAGTTCTTTGACATTGGGATGATTACGAAATGGATAATCGAATGGAGATTCTGATAATACAGTAATTTGTGCGCCCGGATGATTATGTGCAAGTACAGGCAGAGAGGCTGCACTCTGCAGATTATCTCCAATTTTATGAAGCGAGATTAACAAAATCTTAAACTGTGACATATATATGTGTAAGATATATAAAAAAGAAGCTCTCCTGTTAAGGAGAGCTTCAGTATCAAACCGAATCTTTTACTGCGCCGTTTATCTGAGAAGCGACAGTACGTTCTGAGGAACCTGATTAGCCTGAGCCAACATCGAAGTTGCAGACTGTGTAAGAATCTGACTTCTTGTAAAGGCGCTGCTTTCATTAGCGAAGTCAACATCTCTGATAGCAGACTCAGCAGACTGTGTATTGTGTGTCTGGTTGTCGAGGTTGTTGATAGCATGGTCTAGACGATTGATGAACGCACCAAGGTCACTTCTAAGTTTATTGACAGAGTTGATAGCAACATCAATTGACAGGATTGCAGTTTCAGCACGAGCCTGACTTGTCAGACTTGATCCGCCGACTGTCAATGCGCCTGAAGATGTACCCTGAATTGATACAGATATCCTGTCTGCACTCTTTCCGTTAGGTCCAATGTGAAGAATCGAAGAAGCTGAACCTGCTGCTCCGAAGCTCTCAATACGTCCGTCAAGCAGAGTCTGTGTATTATACTGTGTTACAGTTGTAATACGGTCGATTTCACTTACAAGCGCCTGATACTCCTGATTAGTATATGAGCGTTCTGTTGTTGTCAATGTGTCATTCGATGACTGAACAGCAAGTTCACGCATTCTTTGAAGCATTGACTCAATTTCATTTACCGCACCTTCAGCAATATTCAGAAGAGCAATGCCATCAGAAGCATTTCTCTTCGCAACCTGAAGACCTGTTACCTGAGTTCTCATCTGTTCAGAAACAGATAATCCTGCAGCATCATCAGAAGCGCGGTTAATACGCAGTCCTGTGGAAAGTCTTTCGAGTGATGTGTTAAGTTCGCGGTTTGTTTTGCCCAATGCACCTTGTGTGATCATTGAAGCAATGTTATGATTGATACGCATTTGAAACCTCCTTGTTTCGTGTGACGTTGGTTTTTTGCGCTTTCGGCCGCATCCTTACAGCCTCATTATCGCGCTTACACAGATGATATCGGAGGGTTCAAAAAAAATCTTTAGCAAAAAAAACGTCCCGGACGCCTTCTGGTTTGAAAGCGCCCGGGACCTGCCCTATATATGGTTGAAGCTTACGTTATTACCGTAAGAGACCAAGGACGTTCTGAGGAACCTGATTAGCCTGAGCCAACATCGCTGTTGCAGACTGTGTCATGATCTGATTCCTTGTGAACTTTGAGCTCTCATCAGCAAAATCAACATCACGGACAGTAGATTCAGCAGACTGTGTGTTATGAATCTGGTTGTCAAGGTTGTTGATTGCTCTGTCGAGACGGTTGATGTAAGCACCAAGGTCACTTCGCAGCTTGTTCACAGAGTTGATAGCAACATCAATTGAGAGAATTGCTGACTCTGCACGAGCCTGGCTAGTAACACTTGTGCTGCCAACAGTCAATGCACCAGAAGATGTTCCCTGAATTGACAGAGTTATTCTGTCAGCGCTCTTGCCGTTTGGACCGATATGCAGGATAGAAGATCCGGATCCAGCTGCACCAAAGCTGCTTGCCTGGCCATCAAGAAGTGTCTGTGTATTGTACTGTGTAACGTTTGTTATACGGTCGATTTCACTTACAAGAGCTTGATACTCCTGATTAGTATAGGAACGTTCTGTTGTTGTCAATGTATCATTCGAAGACTGAACTGCCAACTCACGCATTCTCTGAAGCATTGCTTCAATTTCATTTACAGCACCTTCAGCAATATTCAGAAGAGCAATACCGTCCTGTGCATTTCTTTTTGCAGTGCTCATACCTGAGACCTGAGTTCTCATCTGTTCAGATACCGAAAGACCCGCTGCATCATCAGAAGCACGGTTGATACGGAGACCTGTGGACAATCTTTCGAGTGATACGCTGAGATCTTTATTGACGCGGCTCAGAGCACCCTGAGTCACCATAGAAGAAATATTATGATTAATACGCATTGGAAACCTCCTTGTTTTTGTTTACTGGTTGATTCTTACGCATTCTTCAAGAGCATCCTTGCCCTATTCTTGCGTTATAACGTCTTAACATGTGAAATGTTTGTGGATATTTATGCTTCACCCTCCTCTGTTAAACGGCGGTTTTCTAACCCCTAACAGAGAAAGTTATCGGAGAGTGTGAAGAATTACTTTAGGTTTTATTTTAATTATTGCTTTAGAAAAGGTAATTACCTGTTAAACCGCCAAAATAGGTTTTATAGTTCTCTGAACCGCCTTCTGAATCATCATAACCTTTTTCATACCCACCTTTTATATTAATGGACATGTTTGTAGTTACAGACAGTTTCAGTTCACTTTCAAGGCCATAAACCTTTTGAGTCTGTGAAACGGGTATATCATTTTCAACATAATCGGTAATATCTCTATTGAAATAGCCATTCAATCCAAGCTGAACTTTCCTGGGTACAATATCATAACTCATTTTATCCAAAACACTTACTGTAACCTTATTTTCGTCTCTTTCCTTCTTTTCCTTCTTCTTCCAGCTCATTTCAAGTTTGTTATTAATTATCCTCTTCCAGAATCTTGTTGAAAGCGATCCCTTGACCCGTAATTGACTCCCATCGTTCTTACTCCACTTATTAGGGTCAACATCACCATCATTATCATCAGAGATAAAGATGCCTTCAAAATTGAGTTTAATCCTTATGTTGCTTACTAGAGTGGTTCCGAAACCAGGAGCCCAAAGCAGACCAAGACCTGTCTGGAGTCTTCTTTCCATATCTACATATTCAGTTGCCCTTACATTAACTGATTCATCGTCAACCGATAATGTCAAATCACTGCTGACGGAGTCGATCTTAAGCAAAGTTTTTCTTTCTATGTAATATGAAAACTCAGGTTCAATTGAAAACTCCTTAACCGGCATACGGAGCGCCAAATTACCGCGAAATCTGTTCTCAAAAGGCTGATATTTAAAATCCGGCAACGATAGTTTGTTTAATTCTTCTTGTATTTTTGAACTATCAAAGAAGACAAAACCATCTTCACCCGCAGTGTCGGCCTTAATGCCAATTTCTTCAGAGCCAACTCTCTCCCAATCGAATCCCAATGAGAAATCTATTGATGATACTATGCAGCGTAACATTTTAGGTTCAAACATTTTGCCTGTGGTAAATCTAATTTTCTGTAACGCTCCTACTACAGGCTTCATGGAAGGGTTACCGCCAGTATAAAACTGATTTTCAGCCCTGGTATATTCCGCCACGCCGGAAAAACCATCCAATTCATACTCAAGCCCAGCTGTTCCGGCAATATTCTTTTCGTCAATAGGCCTGTGAATAAGCGTATCTCTGGTATGAGCAATACTATTTGTGGAAGAGGAATCAACATCGACACTTAATGTGTCGCCATATCCAGCCGCCACCTCAACATAGGCCGTTAACCCCCTGCCAATCTCTTTACTGCCGTTTATGCCCCAACTCAGAGATCCGATTTTTGGATCAGCTCCGTAAAGAGAAGTCGAATCGAAAGAGACACCAGGAAAAAGAATTGGATCATCAACATGACGGGTAAATACAACATTTGCACCGACTTTCAGATTATTCTGAAGCGGGGCTGATACCGTGGCAAGAGCAAGCCACTCCTGCCTAGAAGGCGTTGTATTGCTATCAAGCATGTCCGGCTTAAGCCCTTTCGGCCATGGAATACCTGACTGACCAAACGATACCGCAGCCTTACCTTTTCTGTCATCGTCTAATGTCAACAATCCAGAATATTTGACACCTCGTATCTGACGAGAGGAAACAGAGAGATCTGAAAGATTTTCAGTAAAATCGCCCAGAATAAGATTGTGTCCAGGCAAACTTGCCGACAGCGACAACAGTTCAATTTTCTGTATATTTCTATAAGCTTCAAGATTTCTCAAATTCGATTCTGATCCCATCTCAGAAGCGTTAGGCTGCAATCTAGGACTGTTATAGTTACCATATACGTTGAAGTTAAAATCCAACTCTCTGTCGCCCACCTTACTTTGCATAAAAAGCTGCATCTCCGGTCTGATTCCGGGTACATAGGTTGCCTGATGCGGCATTTCACCTGCAGGAGTACCGGCATGAACCTCACCGTTCAAATCAGTAACTGTTCTATATGACATACCAGCGGTTACCTGTCCAAGTAAACCATATCTGGCAGCAAAGGACTCTCCTCTCGATATTGATGCTTTGAAACCACCGGTAAAGGAGGCGGTATCCATAGAAAGAGCCTTCTCCTTAACTTTTACTGCCGTAAGCATTTCAGGCCTTGCAAAAAGCCCTTGAAATTCTTTCAGGGTACCCTTTTTAACATTCTCATCATTCCCACGGATAGTGAGTAACCTAACTTTCGGAATATCAACATCACTCATGATGCCGACTCTGTTATCGGTAACTAGAGCATCAGTAAGTTCAACAGACGCCTTTCCGTATGCTGCAATACCGTAATCGTTATTCTCGATTCTGGTGCCGTTCAGCACTGTAGAACTGTATGCCTGACATACAATAGCCCTAGAACAACCTTTTATTGAACTGCTGTCAATCACAACTTTGCTTCCAGCATCAATATGAAGACCCATTATGTGACCTTTTCCAACATTAGTTTTCTCAATACGGACATCCGCCTGGCGGAAATACATTGCAGTTATGGAGTTCTTATCAAACTGACAACCGGAAACCATAAGGTTTCCATTTTCAACACAAAGGCCGAAATTGCTATGAGAGAGACGGCAATGATTGAAGTAAGAGCGGGCATTTCCACGGATGTATATGCGATCCCAGTCCCAAGCCTTAGGCTCCTTTTTTGCACTTTTGAAAACAACAGGATTTGCAGCCGTTCCATTGACAAAAATCTGTCCGTAAGCAACAATTGATGTGTTTTTCCCACCCATTAAAATTGTTACTCCTGGATCAATTTCGAGGATCTGTCCTGCCGGTATAACTACACTGCGTACAATGAGATAGGGACTCATCTCCTTCTGAAGCCGGCCGGAAAGCTGATCATCAAGAATAACGGTAGCCTTAGCCGCCTCGTCAACATTACCTTTGTCGCCTTCTTCTACCGCATATCCAAGCGGTTCCAACTGAGAAACAAACTGCTTCAGCCATGCACTTGAAAGTCCCTTAATAAGGCCTGGCAGCTTATCAGAATACTCGAAAATATTGTCGCCGAATTCTGTGTCGAAAACGGTATAAGAAGCAGAAAAATCATCACGTACCTTCTGAAGATGAATAGAGACAATGAGTGCTACGCCCTGCTCTTTTGCAATAGACTGAAAGCATTTATCATCCTTACATCCACCGAGCTTGTCGGCTGCTTTGTCCAAATCCTCTTTGCTTACAAATTCGAACAACTCGTCCATTCCTTTGAGAGTTTTTATAAATTTTTCCTGAAAGAGCCTGACATCCGCCGAACTGGCTCCGGCACCGCGCTTAACATCCATCACCGTTATGTTTCTGGCACCGAATGAATTGGACGCAAGAAAAATAGCAAGAGCAGCAATGCTAACAATCTGTTTTATCATTATGTTACAGCCCCGTAAATTTGACCGAAAAATTATTTAGACCAAGACACGATGCTAATATAAATTATCTGCCGCATTATACAAATAGAGGTTATAGATTTATTCTTTTATATGTATGGCAGAAAAAGAGAACAAAGTTTTATCTTATTCTACTATGCCAAGATTATAAAAAATGTAACCTAAAGCAAGGAGTTCCAATGAAAGCGATTCTTTTACTGATCGGACTGATCACTTACTCATTCGGCGCTGGTGAATGGGTCACCACAGGCAAATCCCAGTCGTATCCCAGCGCACTCTACTTTGTTGGCATAGGACTCTCTGAAAAGGGTGTTGGAGAAGCAAAACAAAGTGCCATGGTTGAAATTAAAAAGCAGATATCGGTAAGTGTTAAAGCCTCAGTTATGGACGAAATGAACTCCTTCTCTATAAACGGAGTTGAAAAAAGTCTGTCAAAGTCGGAATCGAAAGCAAAACTTACAACCGGCGGTGACGTACAGGGCATTGAGGTAGTTGAAACTACACAGAAGGGAAAGATCTTTTACGCTCTTGCTGTACTTGAAAAAGACAAATTCATCTCAAACTCAAAAACCAGAATACAGGAACTTAAAAAAGACCTTGCAACTCAGATGCAGGGCGCAACTGATGATATTTCTGCCGGAAAAATCGGCCTGGGCATGAAAAAGCTCTCCGCTGCAAAAAGAGCTATCTCAGAGATCATGGAGCAGAGAACTCTACTTTCAGCTGCAGCTGAAATAACAGCAGCAGAGCAGATAGATGTATCAACAAACGATATAGCAGCTCTTTACGAAAAATGCGTTGCTTCAATCAAATCTGAAAAGGTTGAGGGCGACAAGCAGGAACTCTCTGTCGGCATGGTTCCTGAAATCCCTTTCCTTCTTTCTGTAACAGCAGAAGGAACACCTGTTTCAGGCGTACTGGTTGTTCTACTGGATGACAACAAAAAGAAAGTGATGGAAAAGTTCACAGATGAGAATGGCCAGGTTTCATTCAGCCTCGGCGAAAACATTAACAGCAGCGTGGGTAAGCACTCATACACCACTGCCATAAAACTGCCTGTTAACAGCTCTCTGCAGAAGGTTCTTGAATCTACGAATCAGTCATTCTCTTACGAAGTGAAGTCGAACCCATGCTTCGCCAAAATCGAAGTGAAAGTCTCGAAAGAGCTTGCCGGAGATTTAGCTGATCTTACAGATAAAACAATCAAGCTTCTAGGCAAATATGACGTCCAGGTTGATGCTGAATCAGACAACGTTGTTGAAGTATCAATCTCTGCCAAAGAGACAGGCAACGTACAGGGACTTTCCGAAGCCAGAACATTTGTCAAAACTGATGTAACGCTCAGTTTTGCCTTGAAGCAGGATACGAAGAGTTTGGTGTCATTTGAAAAGACTGCAAAAGGAACAGGCAGTACATTTGGAAAGTCTGTTGCACAGGCTCTTCCTAACGTAGGCATCAAAGCAGACATCAAGATGATTCTTGACAAAATCTGCGGTGCGTCATCGGATACTCCCAAAAAGAAGATTGCAGTGTTTCCTTTCAAAAATCTTTCCGGCTGGTCGGACTGGTTCAACCTTGCAGAATCAATGTCGGACATGATCATTACTAAGCTAATCAACTCGAAGAAGTTTGAAGTTATTGAAAGATCTCAGATCGACAAAATCATGGAAGAGAAATCACTCGGGCAGAGCGGTGTTATTGAGCAGGCAGAAGCAATTCAGGCTGCAAAAATCGCCGGAGCAGAACTTCTTCTTATCGGTAGCGCGAGCATCATAAACGGCAAGATCGAAGTAGATGCCAGAGTAATAAGCGCAGCGACAGGATCAGCTCTTACAGCATCCAACTCATCAGGTTTTGACGTAACAAACCTAAGACCTCTTGCAGATGATATTGTAACTAAAATCAAAGTTAAGTAATAAAGGAAAGGTAAATTAGTATGAAAATTTTCAAACACATTTTCTCAATTACAGTTTTTGTATCGCTCTTACTTATGTACGGTTGTACCCTCACTCTTGAGCCATTACCTGAAGATGAGTCATTTGATAAATACGGTGCCATCACTGTTTCAGAATCATGGTCGGGAACGTCTGCATTTAACGCAAGCTACGTTCACATCAGCGGCTGTACCGTAACCTGGAAAAAAGGGATCACAGTTATCGTGACCGGCTCTCTGCATGTTGATAATAATGGTTCTCTTATAATAGAGGATGGCGTTACTGTAAAATTCAATAAAGATGCATACATAGAGGTCGCAAATAACGGATCAGGTACTTTCGCTGCAATAGGTACAGCATCAAGCCCTGTACATTTTACCAAAAACGATGGTGTTTCAGGCTGGGGATACAACTCAACCAGCGAGACCTATAGCGGCGGTATCTGGTTTAACAGTGCGGCAACAAGCCTTTGCCGTCTTCACAATTGTGTTATTGAATATGCCAGCAGCGGTGTAGTAGTTCAGGGTTGTCAAATTGCAATAGACTCCTGCGTTGTAAGAAACAACACCTACTTAGGCATCAACTTCGAAAACAATCTATCAAGACCAGACACATCAACATACCGGTTTACAGGAAACAGCATATATGGCAATGGTAGCTATCCAATAAGGATATACCCTGAATGTGCTGGTTATATCTGCACAGGAAATACTCTGACAGGAAATGCTGCCGGCAAAGATATGGTTTATCTCCAAAGGACAAATGATATTAAAGGTATGTCTGTCCTGTGGAGAAATTTAGGTGTGCCATACCTCCTATATGAAAGCATGATAATTGACAATAATGGTTCACTTACTATACAGCAGGGTGTAACGGTCAAAATGAATGCCCCAGCATATATCGAGGTCGCAAACAGCGGTAGCGGTACATTAATTGCCAATGGAGGAAGCGGTGATTCAATCAGATTTGTAGCATTTACGCCAGGTGCAAAATGGGGATTTAACCCAACCAGCGCAACTTATAGCGGCGGTCTTTGGTTTAATTCAGCAACAACAGCTTTCTCTTCTTTGTCATACGTTGTTATAGAAGATGCTACTACCGGGTTATATCTTGAAGCAGATGTCAATGTAACAAACAGCAGGATATCAAACAGCAAATTTTATGGCATTACAGCTACAAATGTGTCATATCTTCCTACAGGACTAACATATTCCGGAAATGGATCCGGCAGTACTCATACTCCCTGATTTGTATCCCAAATATATTAAGGCAAAATAATAAGGGTTGTGGAACATTTACGTTCCACAACCCTTAATTTTTGGGGTGCCCGATGGGGTTCGAACCCACAACAACCAGAACCACAATCTGGGACTCTACCATTGAGCTACGGGCACCAAGACGGCGATAAAGATATAATAAGAAGAGATTCCAAGTCAACCTGACTGAGAGAGTTTTCTAAACTCAGATGGTTTAACACCATGAATGTTTTTAAAAATCCTGGAAAAGTAATCGGGATCATCAAATCCGAGCTGATAGCTTATTTCAGAAATTGACAAATTTGGTTTATTCAGAAGCACAACAGCCTGTTCCATACGCAGTTGGTTTATAATAGCTGGCAGTGTCTTGAAACCATTGCGTCGCAATGATTCCTGCACCGACTTTACAGACAATCGGCACTCCAGCGAAATGGTTTTAAGGGTCAGTTCATTTCGAAGGTTATCTGTGATGTATTTTTTCACAATTTCAAATGCCGGATCGTCGTTACTAATCCCTGTTTTTGCTGAGTTGGCTTGAGTTAGCATCAGCTTCTTTCTTCGGACTGAATAGAAAACCATTAACGCAGAGGTAATAATCGCAGCAGCAATGATAAGGATGGTATTATTGGCTTCTACTTTGGATGCAGGAGCCACCAAAACAACTTTTCTGACTGTATTTGATATAATCTGCTGCGAGTCAACGCCATAAGCAGTTAGCAACCACTCTCCCGGTTTTGCGAGATCCGGAATTTTAGCTCTGAAACGTATTCGACCTT
>JAEUSG010000166.1 GCA_016788315.1 Fibrobacterota bacterium
GGGAAAGATTCAGATGGGGATTGATGCATCAACACCTGCAGGGATTGACACAACGACTTCATATGAACAGCATGACCATGTTTTTGTTGTCAATCATCAAAATAAGGTGAGATGGTTCTTTTATAAAGAGTCATACATGAAGGAGCTACAGGATCCAGAGTGGTCATTAAATGGAAAATATATGGCCATGCTTGCAAGTTATACCGCAAGTACAAAAGCATGGGCCGGCTATGCTGTTAAAATGTCAGACAAGTCCATTCTTAAAATTTACGATAGCGGCCTTGCCGAAACTTCAGATCCCTGTTTGTGGGTAGGGGATAGTGTAGCAAGGGCTTCGGTAATAGATACACTTGGTAAGACGGATTCAAGAATACATCTCAAGAGTGATATTACCGCTTTCTTTGGTACATCAAATGTAAAATATGTTTACCTTATGATTAAACAGGGCGTACGACATCTTTATTTTGTAGATTACAGTCAAGCATTAGCAAGACCGGATACAGTTCGACTTGCAAAGCCAACCGATATGCTGTCTGAAAATTCTGAAAACCCCATTGTTTCGCCAGATGGCAAATGGGTGACATATCATATCGGTAATTCCACTTCGGGTTACAGGTCATATGTTCAGGAATTACAGCGCGGTTCAGAGCCGATTCTTGTTAGTAATGGCGCTACCTTTCCACGGTTCTGGAAACAGGGTGATGGAGCAACTTTTATTGTATATGCAAAATATCCTGATGACCCCTTTGTTCTTACAAAGTATAATGCGACAACCTATGGAACCTTTGGTGATACATATATTCAGGAAGTTCGCATATCTTCCGATGGTCCAACGGCCCTTCGCTTCAGGTTTTTCGGTGAACCAAGTAAGTTAATTGGATTTCCAATGAAAGGTGGTCTCACATCCTCAGGAAGCTCAATTGTAACTGGCTACGCATACGCATATGTGTTTAAGTTTAATTAAAGGAATAACAGTATGAGATCAAAACTAATTATTCTTCCGTTGTTTGCTGCATTTGCTTTCCTTGGAATAAACGCTGTTTATAATCTTGATCGTGTAAATCTTCAACCGTGGGAAGCTATTGGTGGCTGCGGTGCAGGCGGTTCAGGCGGTGCAGGAGGTGGCGCTGCTAAATGGATTGGTAAGGGGGTTACTGGCGGTCTATTAAACTTGCAAACAATGGCTTCGTATACTTGGGGAGAGAATTTTAGTTTCTTTACATTTCACAATAGATTTAGTGCAAAACCAACATGGTCAACAGATGTCGGACTTGGTATTCCGCTAGTGTCTAAATCTGCGATTTTTCAGTTTCAGTCAAATGTTAAGGGAGACCCAGAAATAACAGGCGGTCTAGGAGACATTACTTTAGATGTGTCGAAAACTTTTGGTGGTTCAGGACAATACTCACTTACCTTTTCTACAAGTATGCCGACTGGGCAGTATAATATTAAGAGAGATGGCCTTTATCTGCCAGGAAACTTGCAAAAAGGTACTGGTCTTTGGGCGCCTTCGCTCTCTTTTAGTTATTCAAAGGATTTCGACAGAGCTATGTTGCTTGCAGATTTCGCGTATAGTCATCCAATTGCAATGCGTCTTTTTTCCGGTGAAAATGAATTTTTAAGCGATCCAGAGTCTGGGTTTGAAGCGTACAAGGATTCAACAGAAAACTCACGATTTTACTACAGATTTAAGCCGTATGGTGAAAGTGATTTAGGAGATTATGCACCACCAAGTCTTACTATGGCAGCGTATTATGCTTATAAAGGTAATGAACGCAGGATGCAGTCAATTGGTTTAAGTTTCAGTATGCCGTTAGGCGAGGCCTGGATTCATAGTCCCAGAGTTGGTGAATATAATCCAATACCGGATCCGGACTTTAAGAAGTGGACACTCTCGGTTCTTTATGGATATGAGTTTTCTCATGAGGAGTTTCCCGTATATTTTGCTGTTAATCTGCCTATAACCCCTAAGTCAGGTACGGCATGGAGTGGACCTGAGTTTGGCAAAATATTTCAGACCGGTACAGTGTATCTGGGCTTTAAGTCAACGTTTTTCTGATCTGGTCAATATGAGGTTTGAAGAGAGGGATTGATGAAAATTTTATTTCTATCAATCACCTCTCTTTTTATTTGCTGCAGCAACAAAGAGATTAAACAGGCAGAACTGCTTCCAGAATGCAAATATGCTTTGGACTCCATTGTTTGCATGTACACAGAACCATCAGGCGGGAAAATAGCTGAATTCAAAGCACTGAAAAATAGCCTTGACAGTGTGGCGTCCGTATTGAAAGAGAGAGGCTTCTGTACTCTAACACCGCAGCAAAAAGTTGATGGGTTAAATAAACTGCTTTTTGAAGAACAGGGTATCAGGTTCACGCCTGGTTCAACCGAAGGTGGAGCTTCTCTGCCGCAATATGGCTGGCAGACACGGGAAGGCAGCTGTCTTTCAGTATCTCTTCTGTACTTAATGCTTGCTGAAAGAACTGGCTGTATCAGCCTTCATGGTGTAATGCTTCCAGGCCATTTTTTTGTTCGTCATGATGATGGTTCTTATGTCCGGAACATTGAACCTAATCGTGAGGGGTATTCTCATCCCGACAGTTACTATGTCGAAAGGTACGGTGTTGCAGACAACAGCTTTTATAAATTAAGGAATTGCGGCAGAAAAGAAATCGAAGCTGTTTTAGCTTATAACGCTGGTTTGGTTATGTATCGCAAAGGGAATGCATCAGAGGCCGAAGAATTTTTCAGAAAAGCTCTTTCCCTTGTTCCGGAATATCCGGATGCGATGGGTAATCTGGCACTCACTTTAGCTGAGGGTAAAAAGAACGATAGTGCATTGGTCGTGCTTTCAAATTATGTACGCTTATATCCAGGAGATAAAAAGGGCCATATAAATCTTGGATTACTGTATAAAAGAGCTGAAATGCGAGATTCTGCTCTACGTGTTTTTAATTCGGCGGCACTTATTTTTCCCGATGACTCTATTATCATAAGCGAATGTAAAAGACTTATCTTTTAGGAAATTTAATTTGGTCTAAAAATGGAGCTTCTGATATGTCACGAACCCTGCTTGCCTCAGCGGTGTTGTCTTTATCCAGTTTTGCTTTTTCTGAAAATAGCGTTGATACTGTCTCTTTAGATGCAACGGCTCTCTATAACAGCTTCAGGCTTGAGAATATGGTTATTGCGGGAGCTGTTCCTTATCTTACAATTGATATGACAAACAGAGCGACTCCTCCTCAGGCGGTTATTGAAACGGATGTTATTGATCCAATTGATACTGAGAATCAATCAGTTAAACAAGTCACGCAGTTTGACAAAATAACACTGACGCTTGATGGAACTCATCCTGATGGTTCTGCAATAGAATTGTGGACACGAACAGGTTCCTCTTTCTTTTCAAAAAAAGGATGGACAGAATGGGAAAAGGCATCAAGCCTTAAGAGTACGCTTTCTTCATTAGGTAAAAACAGATATCTGCAAGTTAGAATGGTTTTAACTGCAACGGATAAAACCAAGCTGCCCAAAATTAATGGGCTGCTTATTATAGCTGAGAAAGTTAAGATCGAACCGTTTTCAAAATCTTTCAGTAAGATTGATATTAAAAATGAGAGGCTTGTAGTTTCACCAATCAAATATGAATGGGAAAAACCAGATCAGGCAGATGTGGCTAAGTTTATTGCAAAAACCAAATATGCTTCGGTTTTCAAAAAGCGCGGTACCGAGATGGAGAAGCTCATTGCCTTAAATACAGCAATAGCAAAGACACCAAACTATGAGCATGATGGCTGGTCAGATAATTATCCATGGAGTGTTTTTGAACTTGGCAGATTTACAAAAAAAGGTTATGAAATAAAAGGGCATTGCATGAGTTACGCAGCGCTCCTGGCAACTGTTTTAACAGGCCTTAACAGATATCCACGCCATTGGGCAATCAGCGGTTTCAGGGATAGAGATCATGAGATAGTTGATGTTTGGGTTGATAGTCTGCGAAAGTGGGTCTATCTGGATCCCTCGCTTAGTACTTACTATCAGAATCCTGAGACAAAAGAACCACTTTCTGTTATTGAAATGCATAATATTTTTGTTAAAACCTTTTTGAAACGAGGCGAATCGACAGCATCAATGACAGTCAAAGAGCAGAAGGATAGAGTGAAATCGATGGGTGGCGGAAAAACAGCTCCGATTATATGCGTAGACAGCGGTTGGCATTACGGTGCTAAAAACCCGGGATACGATTGGGGATGGGAAACCGGCTATATGACGACATGCTTTATACGAGTGACAACTCGTAATAACTTTTATTCCAAGAAGGAGCCATGGTTTCGCCATTTTGGCGGTGGAATCAACCATAATACATTTCTTCATTATGTTGACGATCATAACAGTCCGCCAAGATCTGACACAATCACTTCCTATAGCAGAAGGCTTAGAGATTTCTATCCTAGCATGAATCAGGCGGCATTTAAAGCTTCAAGAACAGGTGAAAAAAGTATTGAACTGGAGTTCGGTAATACGCAGCCCTTCTTCAAGAAATATTTGCTTAAGATTGACGGAAAGCCTGTTCCAAAGTTCACCGGTTCTAGCTTTACATGGAATCTGAAGAGTGGTGTAAAGAACACCATGGAAGTTGCACCTGAAGATGCTTATGGTAAACAGGGTATTCCCAGCATGCTAATCATCGTCCCATGAGGTTTTTCTCGTTTTTTTCCTTTCTCTTCGTTTTCGGGATAATTGCGTGGTTTCCCGTAACTGACGCTGATATATTCTGGCATCTTGCTTCAGCCAGGGAAATGGTTCAGCAGGGTACATTTCTGAATGTTGATCCCTTTTCGGAATTTGGTTCTCAGAAACCATGGTTTAACATGCATTGGCTTTTCCAATTACTCGTCCTGGCAGTGTATAATATTGGCGCTTTATATGGCCTAATAGTTTTAAAGTGTTTTATCTTCGGAACGGCCGCCTTTATTGCAATGAGAGGTTTTAGCGGGGGAAATAAACCTCTTCGTTTTGCTGTTACCTTTTTAGCTCTTTATCAAGTGCGTTATTATCTCCTTGAACGTCCTGTTATGTTTACCGTTTTGTTTATTGTGCTGTATCTGTATCTGATAGATAAATATGACAAAGAGAGAAAGAGTGTTTTTCTTGTTGTAATCCCATTCATTCAGATCTTGTGGACAAACATGCAGGGGCTTTCACCCATAGGAATTTTCATCACAGGTGTATTTGCTTTAGAAGCATACTTGCGTAAAGATAAAATGGCATTTCGACATGGCGGTGCTCTTCTTTTCTTTCAGGCTGCAGCGCAGTTCATAAACCCCTATGGAGTAAATGGTGTTACATGGCCATTAGCTCTTCTGAAAAGAATCAGTCCTGGCGTGGATGCCGCATATTCATACGGAGTTGAGGAGAATGTCCCGCTATTTTCTCTGGGGATAACCGGCAATAGTCCTGTGCCGCTTTTTATTATGCTGGTCTCTCTTTATTTTTTTTACGCAGTTATTCAAAACCGCAGTTTTAAGAGTCGAGGAACAATTATTGTTTCGGCAATGGCTCTTCTTGCAGTCTTTGCAAGCCGCAACATAACACTTTTTGCTTTCACAGCACTCTACTTTATAAACGGGTATCTTGCAAAAGCAGATGAAGTTATGCCCTCAGTAAAAACTTCAAGAGGGCGTGCTTTATCGTGGGGACTGTTGATCGTTATTATTCTGCCGTTATTGTCCTCTGCCCGCAATTGGCCGGCATATAAAAACCTGAACGGACTTTCTCCATTCCGTTTTTGTGAAGGTGGTGCAGAATACCTGAAAGTTAACAGAATTTCAGGTCCTCTGTTTAATGCCGACAGAAGCGGAGGTTTTCTTCTTTTATCCGGTGCGCGGAAAACAGTTTATATGGATGGTCGATTTATGCTTCGTTCGAAGGGTGAATTTGAGGAATATTTGAATGCTCTTGGCAGCCGAGAAGCATATAACAGGCTGAATATAAAATATGGTTTCACGCATATATTGCTTCCTCTATCTCCTGATGGCAGAAATCCAGAGCTTTTATCAAGCATATCTCAGGATACTTTGTTTACTCTATGTTTTGTTGATGGAGGATCGGTCCTGTATTGTCAGAAGAGTGTAGTTCCTGAAGAAAGTGGAATAAACGTTCATGATGCGTTGGTACGCGATAGTTTGATTAAGGTGGAAGTGGAGAGGTGGCAGGGTAATCAGATACTGGCTAGACAGTCAGAAATGGCTTTAAAAGGCTTTTTCAGTTCAGTTTCTCTAAAACCTTGATGTATGTACGCAAAAATTGTTATCTTTAGGCACAATTTTATTATCAGTTAGGAGGCATCTCTTGAAAGAAGGTATTCATCCGAAATACGCCAAAACTATAGTTACCTGCACATGCGGTAACAGTTTTGAAACACGTACTGTTCTTGGCGATACGCTTACAGTTGAAATCTGTTCAGCCTGTCATCCGTTCTTCACGGGTAAGCAGAAGCTTATCGATACAGCAGGCCGCGTTGAAAAGTTCCAGAAGAAATATGCTACTAAGGGCGAAAAGGAAATTAAAGTTTCCAAGGCTGCTAAAGGTCAGAAAGCTTAGCTAAACTTTTACGGACATTAAATTTTCGGGGGAAGGCGTAAACTACCGCTTTCCTCCGATTTTTTTTAGATTCTATATACTATGAATACAATATCAAAAATGATTGTTTCACCATTTATAATGGCTGAGGCAAATAAACCAGACCCAATGGGCGGTCAGGCGCTTATTGAAGGCGTTCTCATGCGCAGTAAAACCAAACTTGGCGCCGCAGTAAGGCGTAAAGCGGGTGAGATAGAAACCAAAGC
>JAEUSG010000444.1 GCA_016788315.1 Fibrobacterota bacterium
CAATTGAGGATCTACTCTATGAGCAACAAAGATTGCAACAAGTGAGCCAACAGCAAGCTCCCATGCCCGCATTGGCAGCAAATAGAAAGCGGCTCTATAATGAAACTGTGTTGAATAGATAAAAAGCGCTAGACTTACAAATATTATGGCGCATATGAGATAAAAAAGCAAATTTCCTTTTCTTTTACAAAACATAACAAGAAATGGAAATAGAATATAGAACTGTTCTTCTATTGATAATGACCAGCAGTGCAAAAAGAGTGACTGAGCCGCCTGAGGCCCCCAGTAATTATCATCCATACGCCACATAGTTATATTTGCGAATGAGAGAAGTGAAGAAAATCCATGCCACCCTTTAAGGCCATGTTCCCATTTTGGCAGTAAGAACAGAGTTACAACAAGCGTAATGCCAACCATTGTAATAAGTGCGGGAGTGATACGCTTAACTCTTCTTAGCCAAAATCTTTTCAGCGAACTCCAACCATCATCTGAATCTTTGAGAAGAAGTGATGTTATCAAAAACCCTGAAATCACGAAGAAAACGTCAACTCCTAAAAAACCGCCACTGAGTAGTTTTCTTCCGAAATGGAAAAGAATCACTGAAAGTATAGCTAAAGCGCGGAGACCATCAATTTCAGGTCTATATTCTAAACGTACATATTTATTGAGATTATTGTGCATGCACCATGGCAATGTAATATTTTCATATACAGTGAAGATACTTTTTCTAAACTACGAATATCCTCCTATCGGCGGTGGAGCTGCAAATGCAACCATGCATCTATTGCGTGAGCTCTCCATATCACGTCCCGACATCTCAGTTGATGCAATTGTCTCCTCTCCCGGCAAAGCATCAGTCGAGCAAATTGAATCAAACATCAATATTTACAAACTTGATATCGGAAAAAACGGCAATCTTCACTATCAACGTAACTTTGAGATCCTGAAATATCTCTTCAAAGCTTCAGCACTTATAAACAAACTGACCGATAAGAAAAAATATGATGCAGCGCATATCTTTTTCGCAGTCCCCTGCGGCTTGCTCACACTTATTCCCGGAATGAAAATTCCATACGTAATCTCTTTACGCGGCTCTGACGTTCCCGGATATTCAGACCGATACAAACCATTTTACCCATTTATAAAACCATTTTTTAAGACAATCTGCAAAAATGCATCATCAGTTGTCGCAAATAGTATAGGTCTAAGAGATTTGGCAGCTCACTCTTTGAAACATATTGACATAGATATTATTCCAAACGGAGTAGATACAGTTTTTTTCACTCCTAGTGAGACAAAAGAATCCAAAGAGATAAAAATCTTTTCAGCAGGCAGGCTTATCCCGAGAAAAGGTTATGCCAACTTAATTAAAGCAGCTGCAACACTCATTAATGAAGGTCTGCCAATAAAAATTGAGATTGCCGGAGAGGGTCCTGAACTTGCAAACCTCGAAAAGCTCGCATCTGACTTAAGCATTCGAAACAACATTACCTTTTCCGGACTCTGCTCGCGTGAACAACTTAGAGACATTTATAGATCCTCAGATATTTTCGTACTTCCATCCCTAAATGAGGGCATGAGCAATTCACTGCTTGAAGCGATGGCTTCAGGATTGCCGATTGTAACAACTGATACTGGCGGATCCACTGAACTTGTCGGCGATAATGGCTTCATAGTTCCACGTGGGAACATTGAAGCTCTTTCAGGTGCCATACGTTCTCTTGCAACTAACACGGACAAAAGAAAAGCATTCGGTGCACTAAGCCGCAGAACAGCTCTAACATTCAGCTGGAAGAGCGTTGCAGATTGTTACACAAGACTTTACAAGAAGGCAGCAGGTTTATAATGTGCGGCATAGCTGGATATAGCGGTCTTTCGCCGGAAAAAGGAAGAGCTTTACTTGATTCGATGGCAGCAGCCCTTTCAAACAGAGGGCCGGATGATACAGGGTTTCTTGCTTCCGGTACAATGGGACTGGCACACAGGCGACTATCAATTATTGACCTGTCAGATGGTCACCAACCCCTATTCAACGAAGACAATACAATTGCTCTGGTTCTAAATGGAGAAATTTACAACTATCGGGAGCTTCACAAAGAGCTTGTTATGAAAGGTCACAGCTTTCAAAGCCAATCAGATTCTGAAGTTGTAATTCATATGTATGAAGAATACGGTGAGCAGTTTTTGAATAGACTTGACGGTATGTTTGCCCTGGCCATAACCGATTTCAGGAAAAATCTGCTTCTTCTTGCAAGAGACAAAATGGGTGAAAAACCGCTCCATTATGTTGATTGCGGCTCAGTATTACTTTTCGCATCAGAGATTAAGGCTCTTGTGCCCGTTGCAGGTGAATTTAAAAGCACAACATTTGACCTTAATTTTTCAGCACTTACACACTTTCTTTCACTCCAATACGTTCCTGATAACATGTCAATATATCAGGGAATTGAGAAACTGCCGCCGGCCTCAGCAATGATTGTCAAGGAAGGACGCATATTCTCCCGCTGGTCCTACTGGAAACTTCCTGCAACGGAAATAAATCCAAACAGAACAGATGCTACAAAAGAGACGAGAAAAATCATTTTAGAATCTGTCAAAAGCAGATCTGTTGCAGATGTTCCGGTAGCAGTTTTTTTAAGCGGCGGTATCGATTCTTCTATTGTTACCGCTGCTCTAGCTTCCGAAAATGGATCGCGCATTAAAACATTTACAGCTGCATTCTCAGAAAAGCAGTTTGACGAATCGGAAAAAGCTGCATCTATTGCTGAAAAGTACGGAACCGAACATCAGACAATATTGATAGCTGCTGACGAAATTCAGAACAGACTCCAGTCAATACTTGCCTACATGGATGAACCCTATGCAGACCCGTCTGCTCTCCCCTATGCTATTCTGTGCGAATACGCTGCAAAACAGGTTAAGGTGGTTTTAGGCGGCGACGGCGGTGACGAACTTTTTGGCGGATATCTGCGATACAAACTGGATTCATTTCTTCCTGAAAGCGGCATGCCTCTCGCTGGGAAAATAATTAAAAGATTGGCTGCCGGTTTAACTGTTGATCACAATAAGCCTGTCGGGCAAGGAATTAAACTTGGGGTTAAGAGACTGCCTCAAGCGTTATCAATACCGCAATCAGCCAGCATGTTGCGATGGAGTTCTTACTTTTCACCTGAAGATTTAATGCAGCTCTTCAACAAAGATATCCTGAAATATATCAACCCCTTTGATGCCCATGATTATTTGACAAGTGTTTACACCTCTGCAAATGAAGGACGTAATGCATCTGTAAAAAGCAGAGCAGCTGATCTCCTCACATATACCGCAGGCGATTATCTTGTAAAATCTGATAGAATGGGCATGCGCAGCGGTCTTGAAGTCCGAAACCCGCTTCTATCACCATCTCTTACAGAATGGGCGCTGTCGCTTAATCCGACCCTTCTGAAGCCCTTCGGTTCCAAAGGACTCTTACGCGAAGCTTTTAAGAAGGATCTTACATCATCCGTCCTAAAGTCCTCTAAACGTGGGTTCTCAGTTCCTGTAAGTCTTTGGATGAAAGGTTCTTGGCTTGATATGTATCGAGACCTCTCCCGCTCTGAAATATCCATCACAAAGACGCTTTTCAATAGCCGTTTTATTGAGATACTAATCACTGAGCATATGGCAATGCAGAATGATCACGGCAAGAAATTGTACGCTCTGCTTGCGCTCGAAATATGGCACCGGAGATAACTATATTTAATACATGAAAAAGATCAAAGCCGGGATCGTAGGTACAGGCTCAATGGGCTGCCACCACGTAAGAGTACTATCATCCATGGACGGAGTGGAAGTCGTCGGTGTATATGACAGTGACCCCGTTTGTCTCGAACATATATGCAAAAAAAACAACGCTAAAGCAGTCAAATCAATCAGCGAACTTTTAGCCCAAAAACCTGATACGGTTTCTATCGCTGTTCCGGCATCTCTGCATGAAGAAGTTGCTTTACCGTTTATTAAAGCTGGCATCTCTATTCTCATTGAAAAACCACTCGCGAATACACACGAAACAGCAAAAAGAATAATAGAATCAGCAAAAAAGAGCGGTGCAAGGATAATGGTTGGCCATATTGAGAGATTCAATCCAGCTATAGTTGCCCTGAAAAAATATGTAGACAACAAAAAAATACTTTCTATTGACATAACAAGAGTAGGCCCCACACCTCCCAGAATAAAAGATGTCGGCATAACTATTGACCTTGGAATTCACGACATCGATCTGGCCACATTCCTTACCGGAAAAAAGATTGTCGCAACATCCTGCGCTACCCGTTCTACACGGGGTGATGTTCATGAAGACATTTCGATGCTGCTGTTAAAACTGGAGGATGGCTGCATTGCGCAGATCCATTCAAACTGGCTCACTCCAGTTAAAACAAGGGCTATTCAGATTGCAACAACTACAGAATTTATAAAAGCCGATCTCATTGAGAAAAGCGTATCCATCTTTAACCGTTTTCCAGATAATGATGATGCATCGTTTTCAACAAAGCTTGAAATTGAAATTAAAGAACCAATCAGAGCTGAACTAGAATCATTTATCCATTCTGTTAGAACCGGTGAACCATTTGCTGTTACTGCTGAAGAGGGTTTAATAGCATTGCAAACTGCTACAAACTGTTTAAACAATTCGATATAAATAGCAATAATTTTCGACGTACACATTTGTAGTTATAACAAGTATGTTCATAAATATTATGAATGAAATAAAGACTTTATCAAACGCAAAATGCCAAATTTGCCTACAGAAACGATTGTTGTTTAAAAATGACCTATTTATTTGCGAACGATGTGGCTCAACATTTACTACTAATAGGTCTGGAGGTTTTCAATTATTAAAGAAGAATAACATTCCCAAGAAGATCTATCTGTTCTCTCTTTCATTATTAATAATCAGTATCGTCTCTCTAGTAGCACTTGTTAATTCTTTTTCAATTGAAACAACAGTACTATCCCTTGCTGGTATATCATTGTCAATATGCACTGTACTTATAGCTAATATTTATGAAGGTTTAGCTCTGGGATTTTTAATAGGTCAATACGGTAGGAAGACATACGAAGTAGAAGAAAGAAAATGGTTTAAAATTGGATTAACAATAAGAATAATAGCCTTAACTCTACTACTAGGCCTGACTGTACGTATGATTTTGTACTGTTTCTAAGGCAAACAACCTCTAAGTCTTAATTACACAACCTTATTGTCAATCATCATCATTTAATAGGGATATACATCATTGGTAAATTTATAATGCAATTCCTTTGCCGCCTCCATACCGACGGCACGGAGGCCGTCCACTGATAGTTTTACAATCGTCTATATTGGGGTGGG
>JAEUSG010000457.1 GCA_016788315.1 Fibrobacterota bacterium
TAAAAATCTTGGCGGTATGCTTTGGGCATTTGAGATATCTTCGATAGTCGTAACAGATTCTGTTGGATATTTTGCAGCAAGCTCAAAAAGAGCTTTAAGTGCGTATTGACACTTTTGCGATACAGATAGTAGGGATGCCATATACTTTGAAATATCATTAAAAACGGCAATATTTTCAACAGAAATAAAAATATATTTTTATCTTGACTATTTCTACCGGCTTTGTTATATTAGAACAGTAAACAAATTAAAAGGAGCAAATAAAATGGCTGCAATCGCTAAAAATCTTACAGAACTTATCGGCAACACACCTTTACTGCAACTTACAAATTACAGTAACAGATTTGGTGTTAAAGCAAAAATTTTAGCCAAGCTTGAATACTTTAATCCAGGCGGAAGCGTTAAAGACAGAATTGGTTTTGCTATGATCGAAGACGCTGAAAAAAGCGGCAGAATAACCAAAGACAGTGTAATTATTGAACCTACAAGCGGAAATACCGGTATTGCCTTAGCTTTTGTTGCAACAGCAAAAGGTTACAAGCTCATTCTGACAATGCCTGAAACTATGAGTATTGAAAGACGAAATCTTTTAAAAGCTCTTGGAGCAGAGCTTGTACTAACTCCAGGTCCTGAAGGAATGAAAGGTGCTATTCGCAAAGCAGAAGAACTTGCTGCATCAACTCCTGGCGCGGTTCTTTTACAGCAGTTCAAGAATCCGGCAAACCCTGAAATACATCGCAAAACTACAGCTGAGGAGGTCTGGAATGACACAGAAGGTAAAGTCGACTTTTTTGTGGCAGGTGTTGGAACTGGCGGCACAATCACTGGTGTGGGCGAGGTCCTGAAAAAGAAAAATCCTAACGTAAAAATTGTAGCCGTGGAGCCATTTGATTCACCGGTACTTTCAGGCGGTTCTCCTGCCCCGCATAAAATACAAGGAATCGGTGCCGGTTTCATTCCGGACATCCTTAACAAATCTGTAATAGATGAAATTATAAAGGTCAAAAACGAAGAGGCTTTCGATACTACACGCAAACTTGCCGGAAGCGAAGGTCTTCTTGTAGGCATTTCATCGGGAGCTGCTGCATTTGCCGCAACAGAACTTGCAAACAGACCGGAAAATGCAGGTAAAACTATTGTTGTACTTCTACCGGATACGGGTGAAAGATATTTATCAACACCACTTTTCCAAACGGCATGATTTATGAAAATCAATACGCGGCTGGCGCAGGCTGGAAACAACAGTGATTCTTCAACAGGTGCGGTAAGCACGCCTGTTTACTTTTCAGCCACCTTCAGTCGTAAGGGGCTTGGCGAGGGCGGAGCATTTGAC
>JAEUSG010000505.1 GCA_016788315.1 Fibrobacterota bacterium
TTATTAAACAGAATGTCTAATTATCAAAACATCACTTTTCATGGACTCCTTTCACAAAACAAGCTATCCACACTACTGAAAAACATTGACCTTCATGTGTTTCCAAGCAAGTCAGAAGGCCAAGGAAAGGTAATTGTTGAAGTAGCCTCTGCGCGTGTACCAACAATCACTTACTCTCAATATGGTGCACGTGAATGGATAAAAGACGGCTCTGAAGGTCTTGTAGTTGACGAATTTCAAGACATGGTTTCATCAATTAAACAACTTTTAGATTCACCAACTGGATTACGTGATTTATCTGAAGGAACCAAAGATTTAGCAAGCAGAATGGATCCTGAAAAACTTTGTAATAAGTTTGCTGAAAAATTTATCGAACTGTACAAGAACCGCTACTGAACACATTTTATGCGTCTGACGCAAATGGTGTCTCCTTTTTGTAAACACACACTATAACCATTTCGTTTCATCAAATTAACCGATAATTTGTATTCTTTCCTTGATAGGTGTTTGTGCTCGTAAAGTACGATATCTGGCTTGTGTCTTGTAAAATTGATCATTTTTAGTACTTGATAATCAAATCCTTCCGTATCAATATGAATCAAATTTACTTTTTTTACTTTGTGTTTAGTTATTAGCGATTCAAACGTAATCGTATTAACTTTGTCTTCAATGATCATCGTCTCAATATTAGGTATTTGATCTTTATGTTTAAGAATTACGCTCTTATCAAAAGAACCCAATTGATCATACCAAAGAGGAAGACTAGAGTCAGTGGTATCCTTCAAACGGTAAAAACTTGCTTGGCCTTGCGTATGCGAAATAGCGGAATTTTCAAACGATAATCTATCATGAATACCTATATAGTTTTGAGTCAACTTTTCAAATAGAGACTTAACGGGCTCTACTAATATCCCGCACCAACCATACCCTTTTATATACTTATGAATTGGATCTCCTGACTTGCCATCATTTGAACCAATTTGAACAAAAAAAACATTGGGGCAACTATTTGCGTAGCCCTCCAAAATCTTTGAGATATCACACTCTTTAGGAACCCACCAACTATAGAAATACCTTAAACATTTATAAACGAAAGAGTTAGGTGACAATTTTTGCAATAAAATATCTTTAATAAACATTTTGTAAAAACCTTTCATTTTTTCACAACATCTAAAACTAATTCTTCTATTTGTTTGTTGCAGAACAAACCAACAAAAGCCAAAGGGCACCAGTATGATCTGCCACGCCCGCTTTATGCTCTTTAAGAACAGTATTAACCCCCACCATCTTTATCCCATTTTCCTCAAAGTTATCCTTCGCATCTTCAAATCTCAACCTAGCAAAATCATATAACTCATTTCTAAACCACTCTCTAAGCGGAACAGCAAAACCATGTTTTGGTCTATTCACCAGTTCAGAAGGAATATAACGACTTGCAACATCACGCAGAATCATTTTAGACCGTTTCGCTGCCTTCCATTCTATAGGTAAAGAGTTCGCAAATTCTGCTAGCCTGTAATCCAAAAAAGGTTCCCGACCTTCCAGTGAGAAAGCCATGGTCGCCTTATCGACTTTTTCTAGGTAATCATCCACCATCCATGTAGCTTGATCTAGCCGCAGGAGCTCATTACCAACATTTTCAGCCGACTGCCCATTTAAAATATTATAGCGATTATCAAGACACTCAAAATGTCCCAATATTTTTCTTGTTCTTTCAGCAACGGGTTCCATCCAAAGAGAATAGCGCCTACTTTGTTCGGTGCTGCTAAAAGCCCTAGCCATTCGTTCTGTTTTTCTTAATGCAGGAGATGTTTTTGCAACAAGGTTCAAAGTATTGCCAGCCAGTTTTGCAAGAATTGGATTTCTAGTGCCCCACATATGAGCACGATATCGTCGATAACCGCCAAAGAGTTCATCTGCCCCTTCACCTGTGAGAACTACTTTTACATGTTTTGAAGTAAATCGACTAAGGAACCAGGTAGGAAAAGCTGCAGGATCTGCAAATGGTTGATCGTATGATGCTGCCATTGCATCTATGTTGTCAACAATATCCTGAGGACGGACAATTACTTCATTATGTTCGGTTCCAACATGTTTGGATACAAGAGCGGCGGCAGAGAGTTCATCATATTCATGCCCCTTAATTTTACCTGAGCTCTCAAAACCTACAGAGAAAGTTTTTATTGGTGAGTTGTGATGTTTTTGCATTATAGCAGTGATCAGCGAGGAGTCGATCCCGCCTGACAAAAACACACCATACGGAACATCTGAAATCAGGCGTATTTTTATTGAATCTGAGATTAGTGCATCGAGTTCATCGACAGCCTTCTCATATGAGTTTACATATCGCTTTGGCGTAGGAATTTTCCAGTATTGTTTCTCGACAATCTCATTGTCAACAGTACTAATAGTCAATATTGTTCCAGGATTTAGCTGAGAGATCTCAGAATAATATGAACTACCTGCGAGCATGTGCCCGTAGGTCATATATTCAGATAAGGCCTTGTCTCTTTTGGTTAATTTTAGTCCAGCGTTTTTAAAAGCCTTGATTTCCGAAGCAAAAGCCAGCGGCATGCCATTGTTTTGATATATGAATAAAGGTTTAACACCAAATCTATCACGTACAAGAACGAGCTTACGCGTTTCTTTATCCCATAATGCAAAAGCAAACATGCCATTGAATTCGTTAAGCATAGTGGCAATATCACCATCCTTACGAACCAGATCGGCAAGAAGTTCAACAAGTGTTTCCGTATCAGAGTGACCGCGCCAATTAGGATGATTTAGTTTGGTACGCAATTCGAGATGGTTATAGATTTCTCCATTGTAACACAGAACAAAGCGACCGCAACTGGAAGTCATTGGCTGTGCGCCTGCGACGGACAAATCTAGAATAGAAAGCCTATTATGAAGTAGGGCTACATTGTCGTCACGATAATAGTCAGAGGCATCGGGGCCGCGATGTTTAAGCGCATGATTCATTGCCTCAATGTTAATATCTGTAATTGACTCATTTTTATAAATTAGCCCTGCTATTGAACACATGAGCTAAAAATACCTTATTCCCCTCAAAATCAGCAACCAGCTGAGAAACATTCAGGAGCGAACCCTTAAACGCCCGCGCGGCCATCTAGTTTATGCACAGGTGAGAAAGGGTCTAAGATTCCGTGACTTTGAAGCGTCTTTCAGATTGCGGTGGTTTCGACCCACGACACTGCCAACCCCTTTCGACGCTCAACCACCGCAGAGAGAGCGTGTGTGTACCTCTTCCAATGCCCCCGGTGACTGAGCTCATTCAAAGCTACAATAAGAGTCGAAGTCACCGTCTCTGCTAATCTACCATGCATTTACAGGTGCATTTACAGGTGCATTTACAGGTGCATTTACAGGTGCATTTACAGGTGCATTTACAGGTGCATTTACAGGTGCATTTACAGGTGCATTTACAGGTGCATTTACAATCACAGAAGTAAGCTAGTGATAAAT
>JAEUSG010000583.1 GCA_016788315.1 Fibrobacterota bacterium
AAGCAGGTGCATATTACACTGGTGTTTACGATCCGCATCTGATATCTGTTTCTCATAAACTGTATGATGCTGAAGGAATATTTCTTGACGTTGGTGCAAATATCGGTTTTTACACAATTGCAATCGGTACCCATATAAAAAAAATCAACCGCACGGGTAAAGTTTATGCATTTGAACCTTTTGCAGCCAATCATAAAAGACTTCAGGAAAATATCCGGCTGAACAATTTACATGGTGTCTGTTTAACTAACGAAATTGCACTTTCTGATAAAGCCGGTGAAGAGTGCATTGTGCTGCGGGACGATTTTCTTAATGGAGCATCAACCGGCAATGCGTCAATTGCAATTAATGGTTCCTTTGATCATGGTTTTAAGCGTGAAACTGTCCAGATTGATACTCTCGATAATTTATGGTCTGAAATATCTGGCAGTCGCATCTCTTTTATAAAATTGGATATTGAAGGGCATGAAGATTTCTTTCTAAAAGGTGCTTCAGAAACACTCTCAAAAAACCGGCCAATCATACTAATGGAAGTAAATAAACCATTTTACGTGGCAAGAAATATTTCACCGGATGCTGCCCTTTTAACGAACATACCCGATAAATACTATGTTTATATGTACTCAAAAAACGGATGGATAAAGATAAACTCACTCAGTGAATGTAAAATGCTCGATAATGTTCTGTTAATTCCCGAAGAGAAGAAACAAATAATGGAGAAATTATGACTCTTGATGAAATAATAGCCGCACGTCAATCCTGCCGATCATACGATCCTTCAAGACCGGTCTCAAAGGAGGCTTTGAGTGCTCTTATAGAATCTGCGAGACTCGCCCCTTCGGCCTGCAATAGCCAGACCTGGCGTTTTGTCGTTGTAACCGACAGAACCATGCTTGATACGATACATGCAGAAGGCATGCGCATGGGGGTTGGGAATAACTTTTTAAAGGAGGCACCTGCTCTGATAATAGGCTGCTCAAAACTTGACCTGTTAGCGAACACTGTCGGCAGAACAATCTCAGGAATTGATTATTATCAGGTGGATCTCGGTATTGCAATGGAGCACATGGTATTGAAGGCGACTGAATTGGGCCTGGGAACCTGCTGGATTGGCTGGTTCCATGAAAAGTCTATAAAGAAGCTGCTTGGTATTCCGCGCGGCGTAAAAATAACTGCACTGCTCTCTGTCGGTTATCCGAAACAGGGAGATCCTCTGCGTGAGAAAAAACGTAAAGCCACTGAAGAAATCGCCATGTGGGAGAAATGGTAAAAAGTATATTTAACAAACTATGAATCAGCATACTACACAGGAATTAGCAGCACAATTTTCGGCAGCCGGCATACATGGTAAAACTGTTGGTATTCATTCGCAGCTATCTGCTATCGGTGAAATAGTTTCTACTCCTGTATCAAGCACCGAATCTGCAAAGGGAATGAAGCCTTTCGCTAAAACTGTTATCGAAGCACTACTCATTGCATTGGGCGACAAAGGCACCTTCTTCGTTCCAACGCATACTGTAAACACAATGAGCCACTTTGGACTTGGCCGTACCAAAATTGACGGCAGCACAGTAATAGACGACGGCTATTTCCGGGCAGAAACAACAACATCTTCAGTGGGTTCATTTACGCAATCAGTCCTGGCCGATTCCCGTGCAATCCGCAGCATTCACCCCACCCATTCAACAGCAGCTATTGGTCCTGAAGCCAAATATCTCACTTATGGCCACGATCATACTGTTCAGCCGGTTGGCATACAGAATGCCTTTACAAAACTGATAGGTCTTGATGGGCTGGTGATGTTCATTGGGCCCGTACTTGGCTCAAACACCAGTTTCCATGCCTATGAAACGCTTATGCTGCCGGCGTTGTCTGATTATCTTCCTGGAGTTGCCGCCACTGTTATCGATGGGGTGAAAAGACTTGTTACACAGACCTGGGTACCGCACTTTCACCGCGACTTTTATATGGAAAGTAAGCGGCCAACCCGTGCGTGGAATAAAATTAGAGAGGCAAACCTTCTCCACTCTGCTCCACTTGGAAGCGGTACTTTATACTGGTACGAAGCCAAGAAGATTGCCAATTTCTTCGCAAATGAGGTTTTCCCCAAAGAACCTGATATTTTATTCTGCGATTCAACAGACAAATGCAACACGCTTCATGATTGCTTAACAATAAACAGCTGGCTTAAAGAGCTTTATTCTGATGGTGATAAGTGGTCTGCTTCAAAAATTACAGCTGGCATGGACCGGAAATTTCTCTCTTTACTCAAGCCGGGCCGGCAAAGAATTTAGCTGCTGCTGCATTCTGAACAGTTTGGATTCCTCTTTATCTTCATTCGTCTAACTAACATGGATTCCAAATCCATGCATAGGAGCGTGTTGTAAAGCGGTTCTCCAAAACCTGATATAACTTTTATCGCTTCCATTGCACCAATACATCCTACTGTTCCGGAAACTGCACCAAAAACAGGAAAGCGCCGTTTCCACGCCGGAGGATTTTCCGGATACAGACAGCGAAGACAGGGTGTTTTTCCGGGAACAATTGTTGTTACCTGCGCCTCAAGATTAAACATCGCACAATCGACGAGTACCTTATTCTGCCTGACGACTTCACGGTTCATTGCGTAACGTTCAACAAAAAGCGGGGCACAATCAACAACTACATCAGCCTCTTCAACAAGTGATGCTGCATTTTGTTCAGAAATATTTTCCGGTACAGCTTTAATTTCAATATGGGGATTCAATTCTTTAAGTCTTTTTGCGGCACATTCGACTCGTGGTTTGCCAATCCAATCATCGGTCATTAGTAGCTGACGATTAAGATCATCTACTGTCAGAATCCCGCCATGAGCAATAATGATTTTGCCAACACCGGCAGCTGCCAGCTCATAAGCGACAAGGCCGCCAAGACCTCCCACACGGGACACCAGAACGGTTGCGGCTTTTAGTTTCTCCTGGCCCGTTTCTCCATGTCCGCGCACATTCAGCTGCCAGCCATACCGTTCCTTCTCGTATTCAGTAAGTGGCGTTATTGTTCGCATGGTTGATCATCCGCCAGACATTGGCGAAAGTATTGTTATTCTATCATTGTTCTGCAATACATACGAGGAGACGTCATCAATCTGTTCATCATTCACAGTAATTAGAATTGAAGGCACAGGTTTTAACGATTCTGTAAAAACAAGATTACGAAACGCTACTGATTTGTCAGAAGAAATTTTCTTAAACACATCGATAAGAAAGGCGCCTTCATCGACAAGAATAGTTTCTGCCGCTTTACCTGCCGCCTCTTTTACCTGAGCAACATATTCGATATTTATTTTCATACAATAAATATATGTTTTTAACAGAGCTCATTCTTGAGTTTTGCGAAAACAGACAGGGCAAAATCCAGATCTTCCTTTGTAAGCGCTGCTGACATCTGTATTCTTATGCGGGCAGCACCTTCCGGAACAACAGGAAAACCAAAGCCGGTAACGAAGATCCCTTCAGCAAGCAGCTTTTTACTGGCGGCAATGGCACGACTTGTCTCGCCTAGAATAATGGGAATTATGGCTGCATCACCATCATGAGGTTTGTAGCCCATCTCCTTTAATTTTCCTCTGAAATAGGCTGCATTTTCTTTGATCCTGGCTACGCGCTCGGGCTCACGACGCAATACCCGTATTGCTTCAAGAGCACTAGACGCGACAGTTGGAGGAAGAGCGTTGGAAAAAAGCATTGGCCTTGATTTCTGAAACAGATAGTCGATTAGAACTGAAGACCCCGCCACAAATCCGCCAGCTGCTCCGCCAAGCGCTTTACCCAACGTACTGGTAATTATGTCAACCTCTTTTTCCAGGCCGAAGTATTCTGCTGTACCGGCTCCTGTTTTGCCT
>JAEUSG010000836.1 GCA_016788315.1 Fibrobacterota bacterium
GCATGCATATATTGAACGAAACCTGAATCGTATCAAGAATGCCGATGTTGATTATGTCAATGCCTCTGCCAATATCACAGCTTGCACCAATGAAGCGAGTCATGCCCCGTTTCTGCATCTCTTTTAAAGCTGCCATTGCCTCGCTATCCGGCTTAATGGCGTCAGCAGGTGCAGTGTGCAACTGCATCAGATCAACATAGTCAGTTTTGAGCCTTTTTAAACTCTCTTCTGCGCTCGTTAGAAGTCCCTGATATGTGAAATCACGTTTCACATAGGTTTCTTTACCAACCTCTCCGAACAGACGTGATCCGCATTTTGTTGTAAGTATTACCTTTTTCCTGTTCTCTTTTAAGTAGCGCCCAAGTCGTACTTCAGAGAGACCCTGACCATAATTGCTGCCTGTATCAAAGAAGTTTACACCGTTTGCGATAGCGTGATTTAGTATCGTTTCAGCGGCCTCTTCGGAGGTTTCGGTGAATCCGAATTTACCGCCACAACCGAGTCCTATTTCTGATACCTGTAGACCTGTCCGGCCAAGTGTTCGTGTTTTCATCAAGTTGAAGATAATTTATATGTGGAATAATTTGTTTCACAATTTGACTGTTCGAATAGTGGAATTCTATTTTCAAGTATGACTACAATTACCAGACAGGAAGCCATAAATAGCACTTTACTAGAGATTCTTTCCACAAAACATCATTTGGTGGAAAAGAACCGTGTTTTTATTAACAGATTCGGTTGCACTGCAGAAGAATTGGAAAAAAAAGTTAAAGAAAGTCCTGAGAATTTCGAAGTCTGGGATACCCTAATGGAATGGAAATCGGTGCTTGCCATGCTCGTGGATGTTGAAAAAAGACTAATGGAGCTGGAACACGGTGAATTTTCATTCTCTTAAAAACCATCCATCTGTTGTCGAACTAGATATTGTTGATTATCGTCACTGGTCGAACGGTTCGTATTACTACGTTAAGATTTCATTAAAGAATAATTTAATCTTGCATGCCCGAGAATATTTTGATATTAAGAATCATAGCTATTCTTTCCATTGTCAAAACGAAAAAAATGAGCTGATTACCCGCTGGGATAATT
>JAEUSG010000649.1 GCA_016788315.1 Fibrobacterota bacterium
TATGCAGAATTTCTTCTGCGGATGGCTGTACCCACCCATTAATGATGTAGGATAGACGCGTTGGCCCGATCCCGATTGTTTGAGCTAAGGATAGACCGGAAACACCCGCGCCCAACATAGCTGTTTTTAACTTGACATTTAGCATTCGACCTCCTCTTTGTTTGAAGAAATATTTCGTTTCCTAGAATAAATGTATTCCAGAACACGTAAATTATCGATAAAAAGGAGAGTGGGTTTTTAATGACAATGAGAGAACTGTTTCATAGGAGAAACAGAAAAGCGGTAAAAATTTAAGCGGATTTTACAAGACTAAAAATTACGATGTAGTTATAAAAGTCCCAAAGAGGGAACATGTCCCAGATGTAAGATCAATTTGCGTAACAACTTCTAGTTGTTTGGTTTTTTTGTTCGGGGAGAGAACATATAATGATTCAGAATCGCGCTCACTATACAGGTAGAATTGCATTATTGGTACACCAGCATCAGGGTAGCAAAGCGTCTCATTAAACGACACCAATTTGACGTTGGGAGGGTCGTGATCTAGATTGAGTTCGGAATGAATTACTTTCCGGAGATTACGAATATCTTCTTTGTCAAACACACCTTCATGCTTCTCTTTATACGCGACAACTCGATTAATAATATGTTTTTCAAAAAAATATTTGAAAGTAAACTGCACATCTGATGGAGCAAAGTTAAATTCCCGCTTATTCACTATTACACTTTCCGTACTTCTCTCGAAAGGTATCTGCTTGGTTTCTCTCTTTTTGATTATGAAATGGTCAGGTACAAAATTCGGCGTAAGATTATTATCCCTAGAGAGTCGCACTGTATCACCTGGAGCAGGTTCAAAAAGCCTGTCACATATTCGTGTTTTATGTGTCTTTTTTTGCGAGTATGGTAAAAGTTGCCAGTAGCTACCATCTCTGCGAATCTGTTTAATAAATTTACAGAATTTTCTTAGCTGAATTACTTCTTGGTCAAAATGCTTTCGGCGTATATTTTGTTGGTATTTTTCTCTGTCATTATCACCATCTACCGGATGTTGCTTTTTACGAATATTTGAAACCACAGATTCATCTATTGCGAGGGTTGCAAAAGAGAAACATTCTTTGGAAAATAACCAATCTACAAATGGCTCAAATACCCAATCTCCGTTAATATGGGATTTATCCTTAATTCTCGATTTCAGGATATTTAATTGAGCAGTCAAAAACCGTCCTACACTCAGTCTTGGAACTATGTTGCCGTTGTGTGACATTTGTTGAATCGTCTGATAAAAAATACTCGCCCAGGTATAATACTGAGCAGCAGTCATGTGCCAGTAGATTGCAACTTTGGGGATAACCACAATATGGTTATCTCTTCTGTTGCTAATAATTTCGTTCTTAATCTCTACAGGATAAATAAAGCGCTCAAGTGTTAAAAATTCGATCATTGTGGGCTCTTGTTCGGCAAAAAGCCATTCTGTTTTAGGGCTTGGTGGAATTCCGTTAAACCAGTTTCGGCGATCATTGCCTAACCACATTGAGATTTTATCGTAAGCTTTTGCATGGTAAAGCTTTTTATACACCGGGTCATTGCGGATAAATTCCCATATCAATTTTAGTGCAAGAGACAAGGAGTTTGGCAGGAGGCTAAAATTAGATTCCATTATATTAATAAATATAATATTGGACGGATGTGCGTAAGCATAACACGAATTGTTGCACCGGCGAACAGGGCAGGTCTGTTTAACCTACAATCCTCTGTTGCCAAAAAGTATATTATTTAACAATTAATGAAATCTATTAACCTTAGTTTTATAGGCGCATCCTTGCGGCCAGATGCTGCTCGAGTTATAGCTGAATCCTACCTTACTACTAAGGACTGGGAAGCTACAAAACAGCTCGTTTTGGCCAATAATTCTCTTCAAGTGAAATCGAGGGCGTGTAGTATCAGGATAGAGCGGGAACTGCGGGTTCGTCTTCAAACGCTGACTCACCATCAAATTGAGCTTCTTGCAAACGGATCAATGGACACTAGGGTTGCTATTGCCTGGTTATCAGTAACAAAACATACTCCTTTTCTATTTCAGTTGGCTTCTGATGTACTCCGGCATAAAATGGAGGTTCACGATCCGCTTTTCAGGCCTTCCGACTATGAAAATTACATCACTGCACTCACAGAAATTCACCCCACATTGAGCAGTATATCGCCGTTAACAAAAAACAAGGTTCGCAGTATGGTTAATACGATCTTACGGGAGGTTGGTATCTTAAACAACAACCTTAAGGCTCCTGAAATACAGCGCCCATCGCTACCGGTTAATGTTTTCGAGAGTATCGTTTTGGATAACAAGAAATGGTTGGCAGGATTTTTATTTTCCAATGCTGAAATTCAAGAATTGAAAGCTGCATAATATGGCAGATTCCTCAGAGAGATTATTTAAGATTTTTAGCAGCCCCGATTTTCTAGCCCTTAAAGGACTGGCCAATGAGGTGCCGCTGTTTATTCAAACGTATCAACCGCGCGAAGAAGATACCACCCGCAGAATGGCTTATGCTCTTGAATCACGACTGAAGGAGCAGGGAATCGAAACAGTTGTTGTTGACCTGTTTACAATGTTCTTGGCTCAATTGGAAGAAGAGGGGCATTTGTCTCGTATAATTGAGAGAGAAAAGTCGTTGACAAAAGTAAAACTGATAGATACGCTTTCAAACTTGTCGGATCCCAAGACGCGGTTTATTCCAAGATTAGTAAAAAGCATCGATACTCCTGATGTGAAACTGGCACTACTTATTGGTGTCGGCAGACTGTTCCCTTTTTTACGTACCCATAACATTCTTGAAAATTTACAACCGACTATGGTGGGGCACCCTATTGTATTGTTCTTCCCAGGCGAATATACTCAAGAGGATGGTCTTGGCTCTCAGTTGAGGCTTTTCGGAACACTGACCACGCCGTTGTTACAGAGACCCTATTACAGAGCATTTAATTTGGAGCACTATCGACTATGAAAATCAAAGAGCTATTTGTAAAGCCAATTGAACGCGCCATTGAAGGGGTGATTAAAGCTGATGATGAACGTAACCTACAAATAGAGCTTGAAGAATATGTCGTAACCGCTGAAGTTGCTCAGGGTCTAGGCCGTTTTGCAGAATGCTATCTGGAAGAGACAAACGCCAACGGTGTTTGGATCTCCGGTTTTTTTGGCTCAGGTAAATCGCACCTTTTAAAAATACTTTCACATGTACTTGACGGTAGGCGACTACAAGACGGAACAAAGCCTTTTGAATATATTAAGTCAAAAATTGACGATGCTATAATTTGTGCAAACCTCGAGAAAGCGGCTAATATCCCCTCGCGCAGTATCCTATTCAATATAGACCAGAAGTCTGATGCCATCGGAGGTGATCAATCATCCCCCGTTCTCGAAGTGTTCATGAAAGTCCTTAATGAGCTTCAAGGATATTACGCAAAGCAGGGGCATATTGCTCAATTTGAATACGACCTAGAGATGCGCAATGAGCTGCAACACTTTAAAGATGCATACCGAAAGTTGATCGGACGAACATGGGCTCAAGACTTGCCAATTTTGGAAACCCTGGAGAATGAGTCGTTCGCAAAAGTGTATGCGGAATTTTTTAAAAAATCGTATGAAGAGGGTCTAAAAATATTTGATAGGTTACGGGCTAGTTATAAAGTTTCTATCGAATCTTTTGCTGAGCGGGTACGAGTTTATATCGATAAACAGGGTCCGACATTCAGACTCAATTTTTTTGTGGATGAGGCAGGCCAGTTTATTGGCCAGGATTCAAAGCTCATGTTGAATCTACAGACCATTGCTGAAACTCTGGCAACTGTTTGTCAAGGCCGCTCATGGGTCTTCGTCACCTCCCAGGGTGATTTGCAGCGTGTGTTGGGAGAACTGAAAAAGGAACAGGGCCAGGATTTTACAAAGATTGCCGCTCGGTTTAAAACAAGGCTCACCTTAACAGGCGCAAATGTGCGGGAAGTAATTCAGAAAAGGCTTCTCGCTAAAAAAGAGAATGAGCCTGAGGTTTTGACAGACATGTACGATAGTGAAAAAGAGAATTTACTAACATTATACAGATTTGGAGATGGCGGGCAGGAGTTTAAAGGTTGGCGTGGTAGCGACGAGTTCTGTGCTTATTATCCTTTCCATCCATATCAGTTTGATTTATTTCAGAGAGCGATTGAACAGCTTTCCGGTCACGATGCATTTACTGGTAAAAACACATCAGTTGGTGAACGTTCCATGTTAGGCGTTTTTCAAGATGTCGCAAAACGGCTTAAGGATAAAGAAGTCGGCAGTTTGGCAACCTTTGATTTAATGTTTGAGGGTATATCTACAGCACTTCGCGGTGATATTCAGACGTCTGTAAAACAGGCCGATAGACAAATAGACAATCCTATAGCAGTCAAGATTATCAAAGCCCTTTTTCTGCTTAAGTGGGTTAAGGAATTTAAGCCGACCACAAGAAACATCGCCATTCTCTTAATCGATTCGACAACAGTAAAAATATTGGATCATGAGAAAAGTATTCGAGAAGCCCTGGCATATTTAGCAGGGCAGTCATATCTGCAACAAAACGGTGAACTTTTTGAATTCTTGACCGACAAGGAAAAGGATATTGAAAACGAAATCAAGAACACAGATGTCGATGGTTCGCAGTTGTCAAAACTGCTCTCCGAAGTTCTGTTTTCGGATGTTTTACGTGACCCGAAAATACGCTACGAAGGAAACGGACAGGATTACTCCTATGCCCGCCGTCTTGATGACCAACTGATCGGAAAAGAGGCGGATTTTGCTATAAATATTATCACAACGGAGCATGCAAACTATGATGCTCCAGCTATACTCGCAGCCCAGAATACCGGTAAGGCGGAGTTACTTACAGTGTTACCTGCTGATGGGCGAATCATAGCTGAAGCAAGGACATTCCTCAAAACTCAGAAGTATGTTCAGCAAAGTATGGGCAGTAATATCGATGGAACGCGCAGGGATATTCTGACTCAACGACAGCAGCAAAATAGCCAGAGAAGAACCAATCTTCAGAGTCTCTGTGCAGAGCTATTGGGCAAAGCGCCGTTATATTTAAACGGCTCAAAACTAAGTGAAATCAGTGAAGGTGATGCTCGCACTCGCTTCTATAAAGCGTGCCAGCAACTTATCTCTTTTGCATATCCAAATCTCAAGTTTTTGAAAGTCCCATATAGTGAAGACACTCTAACAAAAACACTTCAGGATCCAGATGATCTCTTTGTCCAGAACCAAACACTATCTGAAGCAGAACAGGAAATATTGACTTATGTGCAACTCAATCAGAACAATGGTGAAAGAACAACCATTGAAGAGATAATTAGAAATTACTCCAAGCGCCCATTTGGATGGTACTCAATGGCCGTTCTAACTATCATAGCGCGCCTTTTCAGAATGGGCAAAGTTGAGTTAAGAATAAGTGACCTTCTCGACTCAACTGCCGCACTCGGCGCACTCAGAAACAGTCGCCAACACGGTAGTATTCGAGTCAAAATTCAGGAACAGTTTGATGCTACAAAAGTAGCGGCCTTGAAACGGTTTCACTTGGACTTTTTTGATCAGGATAATACTGGTACAGATCCACGTTCCGTGGGACAGTGCACGGCAACCGCATTCGAAAAAGAAGAGAAGGAACTAAGCGGTTTTCTCAAACAGAAGAATATTTACCCCTTTCTGGCCAAGCTTGAACCTGCTTATGTGCGCATAAAAGAAATTGCAGACAAAGATTTTTCGTATCTCCTCCACCACTGCGCTGCCTTCAAAGATGAACTACTCAATCTGAAGTCACTGCTCATAGGCCCTGTTAAAAGCTTTCTGAATGGCCCGCAGTCCAAGGTCTATACCGAAGTTCTGGCCTTTTATCGCGAACAGGAGGCCAATCTTTCTGAAGTCATCCCACAGGATATTGAGCCGTTGCAGGTGCTTGCAGAATCAGAAGCACCTTTTCGTGGTACATTTATTCCAGACGCCAAGGCTGCTGTCTCAAGAATTAAACAGCACATCTCTGAAAAACTGTTGTCCGAACAAAAAGCGGCAAACACTGTTTTAATGGAACGTGAAGTCCAGCTTAAGGGTACTGAAGATTTCAAAAAATTGAACGCCGAACAGCAAACTAAAGTGTTGGCATCGTTTGACAAAGTTAAAGCTGATGTTGCTAACGCGAAGTTCGTTGTTACCATTAAAGAGAAAGTATCCCGCTATATCCAATCTGAATATCCTGCACAGCTCGCAATGGCGGCACAAATGGCTTCTGCTGCACCTGGCGCAAAAGGTGGAACTGCCAGTAGCAGCGGGAAAGAAACTAGTGTTAAATATATTCCTGTCAATACCATTAAAATTCAAAGTAAGCTTGCATCTATTACCAATACCGCTGAACTGGATGAGTGGGTTGCAGACTACAAAAGGGCATTACAATCAGAACTGACTAGAGGGAATAGGATAAGTCTATAAATGGCCATAGACACCTCAAAACTAAAATCATTTGCACCTGAAGTTAGGCGCAATCTTATTGAAGCCGTCGGGCGCAAGCTTGATTATGTTCTCACTGCCGACACTCCAGACCTCCGTGCTGCCTCAACTCAAGTGGCAAAGCTCAGGCAACAGTCTTCCGATCCAACTGAGCGAAGTAAACTCATTGAGCAAGTGTCATATACATGGTTCAATCGTCTCGCAGCCCTCCGTTTCCTTGATGCACGAGGCTGGCATCCATTCCATGCTAAAGTGCTTATGCCTGCAAGTCCGGACGAAACGCAACCGGAACTTCTTAAACAGACCCGTCTCGGCACCATTCCTGATGAGTTAAAGACCCACACGAATGTAAATCGCTTGAACGACCTGCTCATCGGCAAACTCCCGTCACTCGATGCGCAGGGCGAAGTGTATCGCCATCTGCTTTTGGCATCCTGCAGGTATTATCATAATTTAATGCCTTTTCTTTTTGAGAAACTTGATGATGAAACTGAATTTCTTTTACCAGATGATGTTTTAACAGAACACTCCATTGCTCACGGATTCCGCACAGATATAACAGACGAAGATTGCTCTGAAGTCGAAGTCTTGGGATGGCTTTACCAGTTTTATATTTCTGAAAAAAAGCAGAAGGTGTTCGATGACCTCAAAAAGAATATCAAAATCAACTCAGAAAACATCCCTGCCGCTACTCAACTTTTTACACCCCACTGGATTGTTCGCTATCTTGTCGAGAACTCTCTGGGCCGACTCTGGCTGCTCAATCGTCCCGACTCCCAGCTCGCACAAAAGATGGAATACTACATAAAGCCCGAACAGCCTGAAACTGACTTCTTACGCATCAATTCGCCTGAAGAAATCAAGGTCTGTGACCCTGCAAGCGGTTCCGGCCACATGCTCACCTATGCCTTTGACCTGCTTTATGCCATTTACGAAGAAGAAGGTTATGATCCTGCAACCATTCCAGAAAAGATTCTTACCCACAACCTTTATGGCATCGAAATAGATGAACGAGCAGGCGAACTGGCTGCCCTTGCTTTAACCCTCAAGGCTCGTGAAAAGCAACGTTCGGTTTTCTCTAAAGGTATAGAGCCCAATATATGTGTGCTTGAGAATATTCGGTTCGATACGATTAAGGCGGCTGATTTGTTTAATCAGAGTAATGAATCTGCAAATGAGCTTGATGCCTATATGGACTTTGTGGGAAGAAACCTGTTCACCACATCGCTTGAAACTACGCTTCGGCAGTTTGAAGAGGTCAAAAACTTTGGTTCGCTCATAAGGCCGGAAATT
>JAEUSG010000651.1 GCA_016788315.1 Fibrobacterota bacterium
TCTGTCTGTTTTCGCGATACATAACGGTCTTGTAGCCAAGAAATCGATCTTCTACAACAGCCATTCCAAGTCCGCTATCAACAAAAACCACTTCACCGTTATTGTTTTCGCAGCAATATTCAGCACCATTTGTACCCACACCGAAGTCATCAGCTCTGACACTATGAAACTCATTTTTATATTTGCCGATATAGTTACTAAGAAAAACTAATGGCTTATGTGCAGCATATAAACGCAATAGAGAGATGAACTCATCGGTCAGATACTCTATGTTTGACAAAAGAATCAAAGCATCGGTCGATGCAGTTTTCATTATGCGGCTATACTCTTTTTCGTTCTGGGGATAGGCTTCTATAATGTTCATCCCTTCACTTCGGAATGTTTTGTCGAGTTGTCCTATCAGCTCCTGATAGTATGGAACATTATATACGTGAGCTCTGTTGGTTTTATAGAAGAGCAGCGTTACTAAATTGGTTCTTTCTGCCGGCGGGACTGATGAGTCATTTTGGCTTCTGATCAACCTTGCATGCTGTGAACGGGAAGCATTATGGATGTATCCCAGTTCAGCTGCAATTTTGAAAATCCTCTGCCTTGTTTCCTCGCTGATTTCTGATGAGCCGCTGAAGGCTCGCGATACTGCCGCTTTTGAGGTTCCGGCCCTTGAGGCTACCATGGAAAGTGAAATTGGCATTATTCTCTCCGTTTAGCGTTTCGCGCAACAGCGCAACGTTACGCCAATAAAGATAATGCGCCCCTGATTAATTGTCAACAGTTATTATTTTACTACAACCATTTTTCGGATCTTAGAATAACGCCCCGCAACATCTATTCTATAGAAATAGATGCCGGAAGCTATAAGCCTGCCGTTATTTGCCTTGCCATTCCAGAACACAGTATAGGCACCGGGCAATTTGTCTTCACTGGAAAGCGTTTTTACTAATCGACCTTTAATATCATATACATTTAGTGAAACAGCCTGTTTCTTCGCAGTCGAATATTTACCCGGCACTGAATATTTAATAACTGTCGTCGGATTAAACGGATTTGGATAGTTCTGTTCCAGGGTAAAACCGAACAGCTGATCAACAGTCAATATAACAGTGCCGACATATCTTTCTACCTTACCTTTCATATCAACGGCTTCAAGTGCATATTCATATGTTTTCCCAAGTGCTACTTTATGGTCAGCAAAAGAATATTCACTTCTTGATTGTGTTGTAATCTTACCAACAAGTTCTTTACTTGATTCATAGTCAGCAATAACCGTGAAAGAGGTATCTGCTTTTGCATTCTTAACCACTTCACGACGCAATAGACGGAAACCTCTGTTTTCATGCTCACTTTCTGTCGACCAGGCAAGTATGCAAAGTCCGCTGTCTGAATTTCCTGTAAAGGTATTCATCTCAACAGCCAGGTTGTCATCCCGACCAATGTAAATTACACAAGGACCTGTTATAACTCTGTTAAGCTGGAAAACCAGATACCCAGAAGCTCCTGCATTAACAAGTGAGATGTTCACGTCACCCTTTGATGCATAACAAGTATCAATTACACGCTCAAATTCTGTTATCAGCATTACTTTCGTAGGTGCATGAGTCCATGTGTAACCATTTACTTTAAAAGCAGGCATATAACGCTGGCGTGTCGTAGCATCTTTATTAAACCAGAAGTACGCTTCACCGCTTGCTGCGTCACACTGAAGTTCATATACACCCTCACGCTCATTGAATCCATCACTGTTCAAGTCACCTGCAGCATTTGTCTTAAGTGTACCAGTTCTGAAATCGTTAAGTACAGATGGATACTGTTTATCTTTTATCATTGCTTCCAACGTGTCAGCATCTGTTATGTCATCTCGAGACATATCCAGATAATAACTTTGCCGGACGGTACTTACATTGGAGTTCCATGCAGCATCCCAAGAGTTATAAAATTGAATACCGGTAAAATTTCCACCGCTTGAACTACCTGTCACAGATTCAAATAGGTTTTGCCTATAAGTAAATCCACTGCTTAAATAGCCAAGAGTACCAAATGCCCAGTCGTGTAAAGTATTACTTCCAACAGAGGTTGAATGCAAACCCCCAATAGTAGAGTCATTATCATACAGGGTACCAGTTCCATCTTTCGTATGAAAGGTAACAGCATAATTGTATTGACCACTGTAATCTGCTGCAAATGAGCTATCGTATACAACTATCTGTCCTGTTGGATAAACTGTGAACTCAGTAGAAGCTGCGGCATTTCTTGGAGCAGCGCCAGCATCCCGAATAGTTCTGGTATTTATCTTATACCTTATTCTGGTAGTGGTGCTTTCTACAATTGTAAAAGATATTGCATCACTGCTTCTAACGCTGTCAGCATAATATGACCAGTTTCCTGCCGGATTAGACCTGCGCAATATATTAAACAGGTTTTGATGCTTATTATCAGAGGGCATCAAATCATATGCATTGCTTATTTTTTCTCCAGGGCTAGTTGCAGCTGTCTTAAATTGATTCATCATACCATCAGTACTGTCAGATCGTGTATTGAACGACATAAAGAACTGACCGCTCAACGATTCAGCACTGCTGAATGTTGATGAACTGGTTGCAAATCTATCAATATTCTGTACTTCAACCTGCTCCTTTTTACGATATGCAACCACAAGCTGGGGACGTTTTAGAACGGTTGCATTTTCTGAGTTAAAGAAAGCAAGAGAAGACCATCCGCTACCAGCAGAAATTACGACTCCATAATTCGGCTGGCCATTCGCCCAATTCTGGACCGCCAAAGTGGCTGGAATGTGCACTGTGTCATACCAGTTTCCCGTACCTGTCAAAGTAATATCTTTATAGAAAAGAGATGCAGAAGATGGAGATTTTATGCCTGGATTAGACCACGGACTACCAACAATACGATTATTCCAGGAAGCTTCATTTTCCTTCCAATACTCATTAACTCTTGAGACCATCACATTTCCACGAGATGCCCCTATTTCAGGATTTTCAACGAAGCGGATATATGCTGTATCAATCACAGCGCCAAATGGTATCTGCCCTGCATTATTGCCTACAATATTTCCGAATCTGATTAGTATCTTCTGAGGATATGTGCCAGCGGTATCAGTCAGAAATAAATCATCACTCTCAAATGTACCAGCTGGAGCCCAATAGTTTACATATGTATCATAAGTACTATCATAACCATTAACACCATTTCTGAAACGGAGCGTATCACGTTGTCCAGTAACACTTGCATATGTCTTAAGTAATGGCTTCTCAGGCTTTACCCATGGCAAAGAGCCATTGCTGCCAGTGCCTCCAGCAAATGTTGCAATCACTTTAGGTGCGTAGAACGGGGATACCGCTGCAGCGCCCTCAGTTGAGTAAAATCCTGCATCACTGCCAATTACACCTGACGGCTGAATCATTAGGCCTCGTGTCAATGAACCATCTGCCCAATCCTGTGCAGCGCTGTCAAAACGGATACTGACTGCACCGCCTACTGTATTATTAACAGTATTCCCACTGCTCATTGACACAGAATCAACATCAGGGAATGCAGTACCCCCAGCCGTTTGCCATGGATGTGCAGTGGTTGCAGACGCATACCAACTGGAAACACCAGCTGACCCATCCTGTAAACCTTCATGCCATCTTGCCCTTACACGCCATGCCTTTGCCGCATCAGCAGGAATTGCAGTAGTATTGCTTCTATACATCACAAGTTCAGCACGGGTTATTGTGGCTCCATTCGTAATTGATGTAGGCCCGACCATATCCTTCATATTAAACAGAATATGCTTTTTGTTAGGTGAAGCTGAGTTTATGTACAAATTTGAAGCAGCACCGAAATTATTATCCTGTTCAGCCTGCGATATGTATAAATCCTGTGTTTCACTGAACGCATCGGTGGTACCCTGCTGCTTTACAATTGTAACAGTATCCGGATCATAATAGACAACAAGTTTAGGTCTTATTGAAGCTTTTGAAGTATCTTTCGATACAAACATTACAAGCCCGCCAAGATTGTCATCCAAATCTGCAATCGATAAACCATAGTTTGTTACACCAGATACCCAATCCTGTACAAGCGGAGTTACATTCAGCCTTGACCAGGCGCCTGTAGTTATTGATGACGTTGAGACAATATCTGGCATTCTGTCGCTCAAAGCTCCGAGACCTGCAGTACCCCAGGTAACTGTTCCATGTTTAGCAGAATTCCATGTAACTGCACCAGTTTCAGTTGTCCCGTTACTTACACCCTCTTTCCAGTCACGAACAATACGATAACATTCAATATTACCGGAATACCCTTGTGTGGCATATAGATATACAAACGCACTGTCAACATGAGCTTTCCTTGGTACCTGCATTTGCGATTCATCGCCTGCGAATGAGCCAAACTTAATCATGGATGAGAATACACTTGGGTTCTTACCAACATTCAGAAGATTTGCCGCACCGTAATTGGCTGTAACCCCACCATCGTAAATACGGCTATCCTCTGTCTTTGCATAAATCCCCCCACGCTTTTCCCACTGAAATACTCGCTTGCCTATTTCTCCCAGAGGATCATATTGACATGCGCCTACATCATTTCCACCATTTCGGGGAAGACCGTAGAAGTCATGGCTTGGAGTATATCTTACAGTGTTACCATCAACTACAAATGAAGAGTCCTTTCCATAACCGACACATGGACTTTCATCCTGAAGTTTGCAGAATGAAGGACTGTTAAATGCCGTTGATACAAGCAAAGGATCCCGCCTGATTGTATCTTGAATTACAGCACTTCCAAATCCATATGTTGTAATACCATTAAAACAACTATTAAAAATGCGTGTATTTGCATCTGGTGTACTTCCGGTAACTATCGTGTTGACATTTTTAAAGATATTATTACCCATTAAAAATCTATCTACAGATGATCCGAAGCAACCATAAAAAACATATTCCAGTCCATCAAACGTATTATTTAAAATGCGCACTCCGTAAACTGCAAGTGTATCAGTGATAAGAGAAGAAAAGACTCGACCTGACGAGCCAGTACCAAGCCCTTTAAAAACACAATTGACAACATCAACAGAATCGAATCTTATATCACCACTGCCCAGATCATAAACATTGAACATAGCACTTCCATATCCAGTGTTGTCAGAGGTATCAAACACACAGCGTTCCACTTTGAAATTCTTAACAAAATCAGTGGCAGCAGATCTTGAGAATCCGATAGCGGCACTACCTCCACCTCCAGACACTGGAGCAAATCGTAAACCCTCAAGCGAGACATTGCGTATATTGTTATCAAAATCAATTATACCGTAAGTGGTGCCAGGAGCCTGCAGCAACGGCATGCTGTCTTTAATAGCATAATATCCGCGAACAGTCACACCTTTTGTACGGGTTGGGAAACTCTTGGTATTTCCGTTGAATTGTAAAATCTTTCCACCGACATTATATGTTCCTGGCATGAGGTTTATTACATAATAACTATCAGTTACTGCCGGCACTAGAGTGTATGCCGCCTGAACTGTCTGTTTTGCTGTTGCAATAGTCCTGCCATCGCCTGCATCGTTAGGCCTTGATGGATTTACATAAAGATGAACTGTATCAGCATACATAAAGTCTGCATCTCGATTAAGTTCACAAGCCCCAATGTCTGGGTTACCTGTTCGTGCTATCCCATAAAAATCTAAGGGAAGAACACCAAATGTATCTACACCTGCATCTCTAAGCGGGCTATTCTTGTACAACTTACCAAATCGCGATGTTCGCCAATCATATGATTGAATTGGAGAAGAAGCAAGCATGCGTTCATTTATAAGATTAATCTTCGAGTTATTACTTGCCGATCTTATGTATGCCCCGGACATTGCTGTAAAAGAACAATTAACAGCTTCTAAAGTATCAGTTATTGTATTAGTTTCAAAAAGTGAATAGGCGCAACTATCAATAATATTATTTGCAAAAACCAGCCCTTTCATCGTAGATATGTAATCAGCAGTAATAATATTTCCCATATTTTTAAAAACATTATTTATAACGAGAAGAGAATCCGCACCGCAAAGAACGCCACGTCCACGATCGTAACTGATTGCTGCGTTTTTGCCGATAAAAACATTATTTTGTACTGTTAAATGGCGTGAATCTTTTAAAGACAATGCGGTATATGCACTATAGGAGTCTCTTCTGTCGTCAAACAGGCTGTCAAAGTAAAAAATACTGTTTTTGACTGTAAGATAATCAGGACAACTACCTGTATAGTAACCAACCATTGACACTGACCCTGAAATTGGATTTGATATGCCGCGAAACCTAATTCTATCAAAAGTAATATTATCAATCGACGGTGCGAATAGAGTCGCTAGCCCCGCTACGTTTGTTATCGCGGCAACCTCTGCCATGCTATCTAGCCTGTTTGAATAGGATCTTAATATGAGAGGCGTTCCCCTGGTAAAATCCGGACCATTAGCATCCAATTGAATAGTTGTTGCAGCAATATGCGTCCCGGGAAGCATTTCAATTACCCATACGCTATCGGTAACTCCTGTGCTAGGAAAAGTGTTATAGGTATAGTCTATCGTTTTGTATGGATTTGCTAATGTACCATATCCAACTGCGTCAACACCATTCTTGTAATCAACATAATAATGGGTTGTATCCATATCATGACGTTCATCGGCACCGATATCCCAACGGCCGTAATAGCGGACAGTGTCATCTATATCAGTTATCAGATACTGACTAATTCCTGTTGAGTCTCCTTTACCAATGGCATCAGCCCCGGCCTTCAAGTGAAGATTACATGTTGCTGAAGCGGTATCAACAAACTGCACAAAGGCAGATTTTGCCGTCAAAGAGCCAGTACCAGTAGCCGTAGCGTCGCCTGATATATTATGGTGGTGGTTGGCGTGTGCAGATATATTGAAATCTTTTAGTGTTCCGCTAGTTGTATTGCCGACCACAAGGTTGTTCACACACAACGCATTATCAGTCATCGAAATGCCGGTAACAGCGCCCCCACCGGTATGTTTAAGGTTATATATCGTGTTATTAAAAATTTTCTGATTGTAACTTGCAAATACACCATTAACAGAACCTGCCGAACTTCCGCTATTTACAAGATTATATATCATGCAATTTTGCACAAGTGCCGTACCAGCATCTTGACCGACAGAGATACCACCCAAAGTAGACCAGCCGGTAGTATAAGTCGCATCGTGTATCAGCAGGTTGTTGTACACAGTTCCAGTAACATTATCCGGTCGATTAACTCCATATGCAACAACACCATCGCCTCTTGCATATCCCTTTATATTAAGCCATTCTATATGGGTGTATGAGTCTCTATCCAGAATGACATTTCCAACTTTAGGCGAACCGCCTTTACTTCTATCGATTATTACACCTGCATCGCCGCGTCCGTTATGCCGGTCACTTGTTGCAGCTGTCAGCCACATATAATGGCTGGCGTCTGTTGTTGAACCATCAATTGTCAAAGTTGAATCAAAAGAACTGTCAGCATAACAAACACCTTTTTCTAGACGGTCACCGGTTACCAGGTCGCCATCACGCATATCCTCCCAACGCTGCATCGTGTTATAAAACCGGCCAACTGTTGCATGATATGTGTTTGAGCTTGAAGGTGAAACAAGACCAGTTGCACTATATTCGTTATTCTTAACAGTAACCGTCTTTGCCGTATTATCAACAGCAGTGATGAGCCATTTATGTTTTAAAGTGCTACCATCATTAAAAGCATCACCTGCAAATATCCTAGACAAATCCGGAGCATTTGAGAAAATGATTGTCCATGGGCCACTTCCAGCAACACCCGAAACCGTCACAGGAACATCAGGCTTCTTTCCTATGCTATATTCATTTGTACCTGACTTAAATTCAAATGCGTTGCCGTTAAATTGATCCGCACCAATATCCCATGTTGAGCCGCGGGTGCTGTCCTCAAAATCCTTTGAAGCAATAACTGCAGACAGGTTTGTTCCAGTTCCTATTGCTGGTGAATGACTTCGGAGCTTTAAATTCAATGATGTAGCTGTTGTATCGACAAAAAGTTCATATCCAGTCTGAAAGGTAAGACTATTCGCTCCAGGGGCACTGCCATCATGAGAAATATTGTTACTACTGGCAGCACCCATGTTTAAGAAATCTGCATACGATGATGTTGGACCAAAGTAAAGTGCAATACAGTTTTGGGCAATGCAGTATCTGAAACCTGCAGTAACATTGATCGTATCCTGAGTAGATTTCAACGCGGTAATATTATAACATTTTACCTGATTAATGTCTGCTAAATTTCCATTAACACCATAACCTGCTGCACGGACAATAATGCTGTTATGAAATAATATTTCTGTTGATCCGCCATAATAGCCAAGTCCATTGCCGCCGACATCATGGATCAATAAATTTTTATACTCATGCTTGCCAGCTGTTGATGCAGAACGTAATCCCGGAGTATTACCAGTACTGCTTATTGTAAACCCATCTATCAGCACATTATCATCATGCGCTGAAAAAACACCCCAGGAACCGCCCATGCTTGATGATACCCGCACTCCTGTTCCAATTATGCCATTATGCCTCTGCAAAGGGTTTGCTGAAAGCCAGAGAATATGAAGCGAATCTGTCGTAGAACCATCAAGTTCGACAATCTCACTAAAAGGACCGTCATTATATGCTACACCCTTTTCCAGTCTGTTGTCAGCCACTAAATCACCCTGACGTGCAGTTTCCCATGCGGTCATGGTATTGTATACTCGCCGAATTACATAATCCTGACTTGAATGAGCATTTTGTACACCAGGCCAAACGAGCAGCGTCGAATCATTGACTCGTTGATACACATAAGTCGTTTCACGCTGACCCGCCGGATTGTTATCCTGATTTATAAAAAGCCTGTCACCCTCACCAACACCTGCTGGAAGAATTATACCGTTAAATCTTATAGTATTGGCATCAATTGCGGTAACTGTATTCGAACTGTAAACATCACCGGCATTTGTACCGATAGAGCGTCTCACCGTATCCGGTGGCAAAGCACCGTCTACCTCAAATGCACCCATATCAAATTGACGATATTGTCTGATTGTGTCCCTAAAATCCTTTCGCAACCATGCCTTGACCTGATTGGAATCTCCTGCATCCATAGCTCCACAGCGCGGTTTTAAGCGTAAATCAGGTGTTGTTGAATTTGTATCCCTAAACGTAAAATATGGCGATAGCGCAATATTATGCGTTCCTTCGCCTGGCATCTTACCTATTTCACCGGCGTTGTAATCTGCAACAATGTCACCATACCCAACTACATTGTAATTTATCGTATTACCAAGGCTGATATTATTAAATAAAGAATCTTTGTGAGTTAAATGCGTTCCATTGAAATAGAAGCCATTGCTGTTTCGATAAACTGTATTATTATATATCAATACACGATATCCGGACACTGACAAATATGAGTAAATGGCATCACCACAGTTATAAACAATATTATTTGCTATCACTGCGCTACGAGATCCATTGCCATCGTGTATTTTAATTCCATACCCACCGTTATTATTGTGTATAAGGTTTCCTCTGGCTATACAACCGTTTCTCTGCATGTCAATACCACCTGAACTCCAGTGATTTCCGGCATTCAAACATTCTATTCCTTCTACAACAGAGTATTCGTCCAACAAAACAACATATGAGCCGTTAGCCCCTCCTCTGTCAATGCGAGCCCAGTTTCCGCTTACGCCATTATGACGGGCATAAGGAGCCGACGTCAACCACATAAAGTGGGCGTTGTCAATTGTAGAACCATCAATTGTAAACGCACTCAGTGCTCCGTCATTTGTGGCAACGCCCTGTTCTATTGCATGACGGGTTACAAGATTTCCCTCACGTCCTGTTTCCCAGTTTGCCAGAGAGGTATATGCGCGCCTAATCAAATAATCTTCACCCGAATAGCCAAACTTTGCACCCGGCCAAACAGTTACTCGTGAATCACTCACACGTTGTGTAAGATAGAGCGTATCACGGTCTGATGCTGTAGCTGAATTTGCATTCACAACAAGCATATCACCCGGCCCAACATTCGACGGTAGGGTCGCACCTGTAAGATCAATGGTATAAGCATCTGTTACAGCCGCGGTTCCCGTACTGTAAATAACTGCTGCATTTGTACCAATAGAGCGTCTATTTGTATCTGGAGGAGAAACATCCGATCTTTCGTAAGCACCGATATCCCATTTATAATAGGCGCGTAATGTATCCTGAATGTCTCTAACAAAAACTGCTGTCAATCCTGCAGAATCAGCTGCATCCTGCGCATCCGCACCATATTTCAGGCGAAGGTTTGGTGCAGCGGTAGCAGTATCTATAAATGTCATATACGCTGTTGTAAAGACACCTGTACCTCCAGGCAGCGTATCTCCAACGGCACCGGCGTTATTGTGTCCAGCTGCGCTGGTCGAATGTGCGTACCAATTTTTCACATTGCCGACAACCAAGTTATTAATGATTGTATCTCTTACGTTAACCTCTCGAGTACCGATTGAATTTATACCAAGATTGGTTTTGTATATTGTATTGTTAAATATCTTGGTGGAATACATACGAAGCCCGCCATACACATCACTACTTATTGCCGTACCGGTTAAATTATAAATCAAGTTATTATGCCATATATTAGAGTGTGAACCATCTCCGGCACTTGCTTTAATACCATATTCACCATCATGAATGATATTATTTCGGCAAGTAACATGATGCCCGCGAACAAGAATGGCTTTTTCTGTTCCGAAATTGCTGATTTCCATCCATTCAACAATTGAATAATTGTCAAACGGATATATTTCAGCTCCTGATATTCTTACACCGGTACCCGCACTACCCTTATGTCTGCTGTCTGGGTTAACAGTTAGCCAGCTGTAGTGTGCACTGTCGGTTGTTGATCCACTTATAGTTACGTCACCCGTAAATACGCCATCGTTATAACATACACCCTTTTCTACTGTATTACGTGCTACAAGATTGCCCTGTCTGCCAAACTCCCAGGCATTCATTGTGTTATATGCACGATATATTGTGACATTCTGAGCTGCAAGATTCCCTGAAACAGCTTCCTGCAAAGCAACCTTTGTATCAGATACTCTTGATGCAATAAAGCCATAAACCGAAGTAAGTCTTATTGAATCACCTTCACCGATATTTGCAGGGAAGGACCCGCTTGATAAAGTTATTGTATCACCAGAGGCATTCGTTGAACCATTGCCGGCACCAGTATAGAGCGCTGCAGCATTAGTGCCGATGGAGCGGGCTGCAATCATGAACGGAAAGTTTACAGAGTATGCACCAATATCCCAAGGCTTACCAAGTCGTGAGACACCGTTGATATCATTAGTAAAGATTGCCAGAAGTCCAGTTGAATCTGCAGCACCGACTGCCAAAGAATAACGATTCAAACTGAGATCAAGAGTCGTCAATGCAGTATCTGTAAAACAACTTGTTGCTGTAGTAAGAACATCACCCGAACCGGGTGGATTATCCACACCGCTCAAACCCACGTTGTTTTTGCTATCTGTATTATTCCACAAGGCGCCGGCCCAATTGGTTGTATTTCCGAGCGCAATACAGTTTACAGCAATAGATGAGCCTCCATTTTCCGCAGATATCCCAAGCTCATTTCCGAAAGATGTAATGTTGTATATAGGCAACCCCCACTCAACCTTTACTCCAGTATACCAGCCATACACTATTGAGTTATAGAATTTTGTACTATTTTTCGAAGCATTAAAGCCTCTTGATGTCGCGGCCTTATTAGTTGAATAAAGAATAACATTGTTGATAGTTGTATTCGCAGCGTGCGATGTTATTCCTCTACCATTTGCATGAACATTTTTGACTTGCACCCATTCAATTTTTGTATAATTCGTACTCGTTGCACCAGCAAAAACACCATTTTGCCAATCTGCTGTCGGCTCAATCCTGACTCCTGAAGCCGAATATCTTTTACCGTTATGACGATGTCCTTCAGCTACAGTCAGCCACATATACGAAGTTGCATCCGTAGTTGAATTCTCAATCATAAGCTGTTCTGCAAATATCCCGTCATTGTAGCACACCCCTTTTTCGATCACTCTTTGTGTTACTAGGTTATCCTCCCGCGCATTCTCCCAGGATTGCAGCGTATTAAATGCTCGCTTTATCTCAAAATCTTCGTTACTAACTGCAAAGCGAGCGGGTGCAGAGAGTACTGCAACCGCTGATGAAACTTTTGAAAAGATATACACAGTGTCTCTTCCCAATCCGGAATTATTCGCATTCAGAATAATCCGGTCCCCCTCGCCTACTGTTACTGGCAGGGCGGCTGAAAAGGTAAGTGTATCCATTTCGGTATTGGAACTAACAGTTCCCGTTGAATGAATCACACCGCTGTTTGTTCCAATAGAATATGGAACGATGCCTCCCACTCTAAAGCCACACCTTGTATTACCGCTGGTATTAGTTCCAGAATAGACGAAGATAGAATCAGCAGCAACGCTGCCTGCTGTAATATCTTTCAAGTTTATATCATATAAACGCCATCCTGTACTACCGCCTGTTACCGTACGTGGGGTACCAGCAACAGAAGAACGGATCCAAATAGAATCACCATCACCGGAACCACCGCTGAAGGAATTCATATAAATTGTGCCGTTGTTGGTGAGAGTACTGCCAAGAACAAGATCTCCGGTACCGGTATTTACATAACGCGCACCAGATGAGACAGTTAAAGCGCCTGTTACAGTAAAATCATAATCACCCTGCTCAAGTGTGCCGCTCGTTAAATTGACTGCTGCCGGCCATGATACCGCTGCAGCTAAAGAGACTTTACCAGTCGCTTTATTTATTGTTAACGCTCCATTTGGAAAATCACAAGCAACTCCGCCAATTACTTGCGTTCCTACACCATCCAATGTTATAGTTGTCGTACCCGAAATGCCAGCGGATGGAGATGAATATAGATCACCGGAAAGAGTGATAGCACCTCCATTAACAGAATAATTTCCGTTTACAAAATTTAACGCTCCATTAATATCCATAGTTCCTGAAATAGTAGCTGCGCTGCCACCAGAAACAAGTTGCATTCGTACATCATTAAAAGACATTCCAGCGGCATCAATTGAAACACCATTACCGGTGAACACTACTCTGCTTGTACCGGCATTAACTGTTCCGGCTGAATGTATCCAACTTATACCAGTAACTCTAATAGTATCCTGAAGATAAAGAGTGCCACCACTTTTATTGACAATAACCCTTGGAACAGAGTGGATACCACCGGAACCACCATTACCAAAATATTGATCACCTGATCCGTTTAACAGGAAATATGTAGAGCCACTTATCCCCTGCCAAACATTACCTGGAATTATAACATCGCCCGCTACCACCAATACTCCTCCATTGCCCCCAATGGTATTTAAAACCTTCAGACTTCCTTCAACATATATGGAATCAGTACCTGGTATGGTAAACTCATAGCCTGATGAAATTTTATCCATTAAGAAATTGTAAAAACGTATCGAACCTCCAGGATTAAACGTAGTATATCCATTGTAATTCGAAAAAACTGTTCCGCTGTTATGAATAAAAGTAGCCGTACCTGATCGTGTTATATTTCCTGCAATTTGAATTGTGTCTGCAGTTGACGTAAAGCTTCCACCTGTCAATGCGAAGCTGGCTCCAACAGTAATTTTTTTATTAGCACCGATAAAAGTACCTGATTCCTGAGTATAACCGCCCGAGCCGACCGTTATGGTGTTACCGGTATTTTGTATTACCTTGCCAGCCCATGTGCTGGTCAACTGTATCCCTTTTACACTGGCGTTGACATTTACATAACAATTACGGTTTGTGAGATTAGTAAAGAGAGCTGTGTCATTCACGCCTGGAGCGGCGCCGAAAAGCCAGTTTGCACCTGTATTCCAGTTACTGTCAGTACCACCTCCGCTCCATTTGAAACTGCAACCTTCCCAAGTCCAATTAGCTCCGTTACCGCTTGTGTTCGTACAACTATAGCCTGTAACTGCAGCACTGCCTCCCTGATCTTCGATATCAGCATCGACAATAAAAAAGGACCCTG
>JAEUSG010000684.1 GCA_016788315.1 Fibrobacterota bacterium
AAGAAAATCAAAAAGATGTATGATTTAGGTGCAGACGATTACCTTATTAAACCTTTTTCCATTTCTGATTTGAAATCAAAAATTGCGAATCTCTTAAAAGAGACTATCTAAAATCATCAGCAAGTAATTATTTTCATGCAGGAACTTACAATAAAAGATATAGCAGAACAGCGCCTTTGCGAAGCGGACCATTCTGACAGCTTTGACTGTGTTGACTGTCCTTCCTATGTCTCTTGTGAACTTGTTCCATTTGAGTTAAGCAGTATTCCTGATAACGAGCATCCGTTGACATAACGGGGAAAAGGACACACAGCATGCAGTTGCCACGATACAAAAAGAAAAAGCGTCTCAAACATAAAGTCTGCCAGGAACCAGGCTGCGGTAAAGAGTTCATAGGCCATCCTATAGCTAAGTATTGCGACTTTCACAGAAACATCGCAAACAGAACGCGAAAAACAAAAGAGTACGAAGCCGTTGACGTAAAGAACTTTGTATTTAAACATGGATTTACAGAAGTAACAGAGCTCGAACTCAATTGTCAATTACCCAGCTGCACGGCAAAGTATCTTGTCAAGATATTCCCCAAACAGTACATTTACCCGAAATTCTGCGTAGACCACAGAAATGAATACAAACGGGAAGCCTTTCAGAAGGCAAGCGAAGAAATTTAGCAAACTGACATAAATCGAATAGTTTTACTTGCAATTGTTACTCTATTAGCGATATTTTATCAGACGAACATGTAAGAGGGTTCAATAAAAGTTCTAACAAACAAACCATTAAGTGGAGGAATGCAAAATGGCAGCGAAGAAAGTAGCAAAAAAAGCAGTAAAGAAAGCCGCACCAGCAAAGAAGAAGAGTGCACGTAAACCAAACGCAGCTTTCATGGCACCTGTAACACCAAGCGCAGCTCTTGCCGAAGTTATTGGCTCAAAGCCAGTTCCAAGAACTGAAGTTACAAAGAAACTCTGGGCCTATATCAAGAAGAACGGCCTTCAGGATTCAAAGAACAAGAGAAACATCAACGCAGACGACAAACTTAAAGTTGTTTTCGGCGGCAAAAAGACAGTATCTATGTTCGAAATGACAAAACTTGTTGGCAAGCACCTCAGCAAGTAATACTGCAATAAGTTAATTATATTAGGGGTTCCGCTTGTAAAATGCGGAACCCCTTTTTTATGAGAATATCCTGATGATTGCAAAAAACGTAAACCTCCCCGTAATCATCTGTGTTGAGGAGAATCTCCTCCTTAAAACACCAAAACTTATGTCCAGTCGTGGACTAATCCTTAACAACCCCTTAATAGTAACAGGCAGAGGCAAAACAAAACTTATCGGCGATCAGTTAAAAAATGCGCTGAACCCAATAACTGCACCAATGACAGTTAAAGATGCTTCACTGACTGAAATGGAGCGGATACGGAAAAAGATTATTGATAGAAATATCGACTGTCTCATTGCTATTGGCGGAGGCAAGGCTATTGATGCAGGAAAGTGTGCAGCCTTCAGTTGCGGAATTAATTTTATTGCAATACCAACAGCAGTATCGAACGACGGCATTGCCTCACCCGTTGCGGTGATAGAAAATTGCGGACGTACTGAAAGCAGAATGACTGCCATCCCAACTGCAATGATTGCAGATCTTTCAGTAATCGAAAAGGCGCCTGCAGCAACAACCAGATCCGGTGTTGGAGATTTAATTTCAAATCTTTCAGCTTCACTGGACTGGAAGCTGGCATCAATTAAAAACAGCGAACCATTTGATGCATTCACTGCCTCTATGGCAAAAAGCGCAGCTGAAAAGATATTGGAATCAAAAAGCCAATCCTTAACCAACCACGATTTTCTCCGTTCACTTATCGAAGGTCTCGTTATGAGCGGTATGGCGATGACCATACATGGCAGTTCACGCCCAAGTTCAGGTTCAGAACACATGATCTCTCATGCATTGGATGCCCTGTATGGATCACCCGGTTCACATGGGGAGCAGTGTGGAATATCAACACTTTTCACTATGAAACTGCACAAAAAACCTATTGACACAATCCGTGAGCTTTTTAAAAAACTGAACATGAAAGAGCGCCCTTCAGATCTCGGCATAACAAAGAGGGAATTCTTAAGAGCTGTTTCAAAGGGGCCCTCAATGCGCCCCGGACGCTATTCTATACTGAATGAAACCGATCTGAAGGCGAAGGAACGGGCTTACGACTCGGCTTTTGAACAATGAACGGTCACTTTCGATTCTTATCGATTACCTTTTGCTTTTTAGTTTCCTTGACATGTGCAGATACTGCAAACAAACACCCAGACACAACCGGCATGACAGTCGGGAGCGCCTATTGCCACCGCTGCCACTCTTCTATATATGAGAAATGGTCTGACAACCCAGACAAAAAACCGTGTGAATCATGTCACGGCAATGGTGCATCGCATGCACTTAAGCCAAACCTCTCAAACATCTTTAAGCCTGTAAACCCCGGATTTAAACATGAAGGCACAGGGGGCGCGTTAAAACGACAAAGAAAAAAAACTCTAGTCGAATTATTTGTAATGACACACTGTCCTTACGGCATTGATGCTGAAGAGACAATCATACCAATCATTACTAAACACCGGAATGAGATTGATTTCAAAATATTTTACATTGCACACAGCAGAGACAATCGCACTAAAAGCACAAATCTCAACAGAATCAAATCTGGCGGGAAATGTGAAACGGACAATTCCGATGCACTAACCGATGGTACAGACCGCTTTACCAGTCTCCATGGCCTTCAAGAGGTACTCGAAGGAATCAGACAGACAGTTATTCAGGAAACTGCACCAGATTATTTTTTGACTTATCTCAAAGCTAGAAACAGAAATCTTAATGGCGAATGGAAAAAGGCAGCAGCAGCAGCATCGTTTTCACCGGAAAAAATTTCAGAAATTTCTGCACAATCAGATTCAAAACAGGGCGATTCACTTTTCCTCGCAAATATTACTGAGGCTGAAAAGAGAGGAATCAGCGGTTCACCAACATTGTATATCAATGGTCGCGAATGGCCAGAAGCCATCTCATCTTACGCTATCGAGCGGATAATATGCAACGGTGCCGGCATCACTTCAAAGGAATGCGAAGATTTTCCGGTTTGCGGTAACGATCTTGACTGCAGAAAACCAGGCTTCGATGGAAAGTGCGTCAACGGAGGCACAAACCATGCAGCTTGCAAATATACGAAAGCGCCAGAGGTGCAAGTAACAATCCTAAACGACGACACCTGTCAATACTGCCATACCGGAAACATTGTAAGAGAATTAATGAAACGGCTGGCATCAGTAAAATTCGAGAACATCAACATAAACAGTATCACAGGCAAAGAGATAATACAACGGCACAAAATCACAGCTTACCCGGCATTCATATTCAGCAAAGAGATTGAGAAAAGCTCCATTTTCAAAACAATAGAAGGCACTCTGATAAAAAGCTCATCTGTTTACATTTTAAGCAATGACGTTGTAAAATCATATTTTTTCCATGGACGCAAACCTATCCCTTCCAAACTACTGATCTCAGGTTCCCTTGAGAGTCCTCCCTTCGTTGAAACGATCCGTTCACTATCCCCACTTTTGCAGGACACACTTAAGAACATTGACATACAGATACTGCCTTTAGCTCCTGAATTTACAGAAAATGACACCACTGCGATAGATGCTGCTCGTACCGTACTTATTCATAAGAATTATGATGCAAAAGTTTTCTTCAGCTATCTTCGCTGCCGTGGAAACATCGTCCAGGAACGGTTTGAAACACATAAACAGACCAAACCTGATGACTGGGAAACTTGTGCAGACTCCGCGGGTATAAACAAAAATAATCTCGCAGCAAATCTCAGCAAATCACTC
>JAEUSG010000699.1 GCA_016788315.1 Fibrobacterota bacterium
ACCGGAGCGCTCGGCGACCTCTTGGCCGACCTCATCAAGGCAAAAACCAAAATCAAACGGGTCCGTGCCGATACCCTCGGATACCTCCAGCGCTCTTTCCTTGGCTGCGTTTCTGCAAGCGATGCCAACGACGCGCGCGAAGTGGGTGAGAAGGCGGTTCAGTATGCAGTCTGGCACTCAGTGGATGGTTCTGTATTCATGAAGCGGGTCGGCGACTACGCGATTGAGTACGGTTTGCAGAAGCTCGAAGATGTTGCGGCCAAGACCAAGCACATGGCTGATGAATTCATCAATGCCGAAGGCAATGATGTGACCGATGCATTCCGTTCCTATGTCCGCCCGCTTGTGGGTGAGATGCCTATTCAGGACCGCATTGTGGCTCCCGCGGTTCATAAAATAAAAGGCGAATAATTTACCTTAAGTTAAGAATTGGAGAACTCTCACATGGTCAGTTTCAAAGAAATCGGGATTGTGAACACCCGTGAAATGTTCAAGAAAGCCATTACTATATGTAATATACATGATTTAAAGTAGGTAGCCTAAAATACAGACTTTTGGCGATTTGTTAAATTGGCATTGCCACATCCACTCAATTGTTACCAATATGGGAAGATCGGAAAAGATAAGTCAGGAAGTTCATCAGAGCACCATTCGTATCGGATAGATCACCTCCACAAACGCGAAGCAAACCTTGTAAAACTTTTGGATGATGATGCAGTTGCGTGTCATCCTTTTATAATAGGTGAGATTGCATGTGGAAACATTAGAGAACGTGCGGTTTTTTTAGAGTTGTTGCAAGCATTGCCCATGCTTCAGATTGTTGAACCTCATTAACTACTCTATTTTATTGAGCGTAATCATATTCCTGGTTCAGGGATTGGTTTAGTTGATGTTCATCTTTTGGCTACCTGTAGATTACATAATTGTAGAATATGGACTAAAGATAAAAAACTATTAGTTTTGGCTTCCAACATCTCGCAATCTCTTTTTAAGAAAGCATGTTTGTATAAATG
>JAEUSG010000726.1 GCA_016788315.1 Fibrobacterota bacterium
CAACATATGTTCCGTTAAGTAAATCTGATATCGAGAAGCCAAGCTGCGGAGGAAAAGCGTCCGGAAGCATTATCATTGCTCCATTGGCGACAGGATCAATATTGGACCAGCTGACATTACCATTGTCCTGTTTAACACCAACCGCTACGGTAAAGTAGTAGTAGGTCAAAGGTACATTAGCAGAATAGTAACTATCAGGTGAAGTGGCTCGTGTATATGCTGCATTAGATGCCGAATAGGGGTTACGTATGTAAGAAGCGGTGTCTCTGAATATTCGTATGGTGTCTATGTTACCGGCCAAAGCACCTTTATTGAGAATCTTAACCTTTATAGTTCTAACGCCAGGGGTGTAAACAGTATCCATAGAGAGCTGCAAGCCAAGAGGATTGCTAGGAGGAGGCACACAGGCACCAATATGCCGCGAACCGCTTGATTTTACTCCATAATAATCGCTCTTCCATAGCGAATCCAAAGTTATTACATCAGAACCGCCGGTCGCTGCTGGAGAGGCTTCTTTAACCTTCATAAATGCCATATTGGCAGGTATCGTGTCCAGCCAATAAGGCATAAATGTATTATTAATTGCAAATATATTTTTCGAGGAATCATTCAGAAGATACCCGGCATTTCTAGTCTCATAGCCAGAGTATGGTGTCGATGCACTATCAGCAATATTATTGATATATGTTACCTTAGCATATAGACCGTTATGAGACCAATAATTAGATATTCCATTACGCCAACGGAACAATGTGTTATTGAAGTACATCATTCCACCGGAATAGGTCATCTGATTCATTCTTTTACCTTGAGTCGTAAACCTTGCAAAACGGTGAAAAATATTGCCAATAAAAACAGTATTGTCTATACTGGAACTAGACGCAATTCCTCCACAATAAAACATGTGAGACAGATAACGTCTACCTACCGTTGTATAGTCGGTGGAGTCCATACTATAAAAGAGGTTGTTTATAAATCTTAAGCCATTAATATCAGAAGTTGACCCGGTAGTAACTACTGTTGCGCCAGAACTTGTCTCTTTTGTATGAGGTATTGCAGTAAACTTTAGACCTTTGACCTCAACGTGGGATAAAACGGGATACCATCTTTCTACATTATAATGAGGTCTCCACCCCCCTCCGCCTATGGCATACCTATTCCATACTCTAATAAAGTTATTTCCATTAAGTGATGCCTGTCCATTATTGAAATTATTTTCGTAATCACCCAACTGTAATTCAACAACACACAAACTTTCAGGACTACTATAGTGAGACTCTACTTTAATACCACGCTCCCAGCCCGGAGAATAAACAATATTCCATGGTACAACCCTATATGAAGATCGTGCCAGATCACCCCAATTTGTCCTATACTTACCAGGAAGCATTCTTATGTTGTAAAACCTAGTAAGCACTGCACGCGTATTACCCATAGCAGTATCGGAGGTTGGATAGTTACGAAGCTCGGAATGCGGAATTCCATTTTCAAGCATGATAATCTGATTCAAACAGCGATCTATAGAAGTAAATGCCGTTGATGGTGTCATCATCGATTTAAAGGTTGAAACGTCGGTAATCGTAGTAAATTGTTGATCGCTGGCAGCAAGTCCTGTTGGTCGGACGTACATAATAACAGTATCCAATGTAGCGCCGGGAACATTAATTATTGTCGAAGTAGTACCGACTCCACTCCAGGAAATCGATATAACACCTGCCCCATTAATGGAAACATTCAAATTACTTCTGGATTGGTCAGAGGTGCTTGTTAAGACGGCATTCTTTGTTGCTTCATACATCTCTTCCCAAGTCAATCCATTATCCCAGGTAACCTGAGATATTATTCTACCGGAATCACTGATATAGAAAAAATACAACTTACTCTTTTGATATGGATCCTTAATCAAAGAGTACTTTGCTAGTGTGTTTTGCGAAAATGTCTTATAGCATGTCAAATCCTCGTCTGTAGCATTAAAGCTAATATTTGTTCCTTTGGGACATTCACTTGCTTTAACCCATACTCTGAGCGCGCTGGAATCTCTTGGCCAGGAGATATTTCTGACTGTCTCATACTCAGTCTTTACGATTTGCACTATTTTACCATTAAGTCTTACATAATCGCCATCCGCGAGGTAATTAAAAGTTCTAATAACTGTGGGTGGATTTGCTGGATCGCCCATAGCACCAACATGTATAGCCAACAAAGTATCATAAAGTATAATATTACCGCCTGGAGCACTTGTATAGTATTCCAACGTGTCAATCACTATCTGTGTGTCGTTCCGGAAAATATATCTCACATAATCTTCGTTATAAGCATTTCGATAGTACGCTGTATCGGGTATAAAACCAACATCACCAATCTTCGCGATGGTTATATCATTAGGGGACATAAATCCCTGATATCTATGAACAAGATGCGTATCAGCAGAAGCACCTCTTTGATTTACATGATAAAAAGAGCTGTCAGCACTGTTCCAGTAAACATAATGGTCAAAACCATTTGATGTAACCGGCCCCGTTAAAGCAAAAATCGACACTGCACCTAAAAGCAGCGCCATCAGCGTTATCCTTGTTTTTATCATACGTCTCTCCGTTTTATCTATAAGACTTTACTTATTACCCGTTATAATCAGCTTAGAGGTACTTACTGTCTGATTAACCGAATTGTCAACAACTATACGTATCAGATATCCGCCCGGAGCAACTACCCTGCCCTTATTGTTATGACAATTCCAGGCAAGAACAACTCCACAGGGTGTTATACCTTTCGAGTATACATTCCTTGTAAGATATGTGTAACCTATCAGCTTTGTAGCCGAATAACCATTGCTGCCATCCTCCTTAAATGCTTCATCCCAACTCATCTCTACATGTAAACACTTATGAAAATCAGGACTCGCAACAAGATTACCCAACACATCATAAATAGTAGCAGTAAGCCTTACCTTACGATCCTTAACATCATCATACGGTGCATTAGGAAGAGGATTTACCAGAACGGCGCCCCACCACGGATACTTTGGCGTGCCGTCCTTATCGTAGCTATCAAAACTCAAGGATGCCGGCATACCCACCTGGGTTATACCAATCGTCCTGCAGGATGACATATTTGCGTTTGCCGAAGACACTATGGCAACTTCAACCGATGGACTAACCAAACCGTCAAGCTCAAGAGCGCGATCCCTGAACGGTGAACTGCCTGATAATGCAAACCTTATCCTAGGACCGGTTGCGGAAAGATAAAGAGCAGCCCGCGAAGTCGCGGCAAGAGTCAACCTGACATAAACAAGACTATTACCACCGCCAGCGCCAGACTCAAGAACATGAGAACTGCCGAGATCTGTACGAGCTTCAAACCCAGACACAATCGTATCATCTTTAAGGAAGAAAGAGTCCAGCACAGTGTTACCACGGCTGTCAACACGAACATCCGTAAACCAAAGCTTATTACGCCAATCAGAAAAATCCTGACCAGCTTTAAGAGGCTCGCTGAAGTATATGTCTGTATAATTAAGTGTAGGCTGATCCGCACAGACATTATCCGTAAATATTACTCTACTTACCAGAGGCGCTGCAGAATCGGTTACAAATATCGTATCCGTAGCATATCTCTCTCCTGTACCTATCTTAACCCAGGAGGCATTCAAAGACTTTACCACAGCATCATTAAACGCTATCCTCGGCTTCAATCCAGTCTCCATTGCACGGCTCCACTCAGAACGCTTTTCAGAGCTTCTGAATGATGACCTAAGAAGCGGCGTCGGTTTCAGCCAAATACGATAGTGGCTGTGGGCACTGGATAATGCATAATCATTAGTGCCATCATTGGGTACTATGGCATTAATCATCACAGAATCAAACAAAGGATTTAGTGCATTATGACCATACTTGTACTTCTTAACATGCCAGTATTTGCGAAGAGTATCGGCACCATCTGTAAATATGGAATCAATACTGCTAAGAGAAAGACGAACCGGTGAACTGAATGAAATATTTAAGTAGTCAAGATATCCGTCACGGTATGTCTTATAGCCAAGAGAATCCAAAGCAAGAAGCCTGCTGCTGTCAGAACTGTAAGTAACACCAGGACGCAACACAGCCAGAACATTGTTTATCGTCAAACGGCTCGCATCTATAGGATCTGTGTTGTTAACATCAGCATACCACTCATGTGTACTTAACGAAGTAACATTAACAGACGCATAAACATTAAGCGGAAACGAGTCTGCTATACTACTGTTGTAACGACAGACAATATTACCAGAAGCAGTCTGCTTTAATCCCTTCGCATTGTATTCAAGCTGATCAAAGCTCGGACTGAAAACACCTACAGAGGTATCAAGCGTCCCTGTCGCCTTCCATACAAGCGAATTCACTGAGGAGCCTTGTATCCTGTTACCATAAACATCCAACAAATACGCAACATAAAGACGGTAAGGGAAAAGCCTGCCACTCAATGCAGAAACTTCCATCGTATCAGCAACACAATCAACAGCAGGTGTTCTGTACTTTATCTGAAGAGAGTGTGCAGCAGCCGGAACTACCTTGATTGTCTTAGTTACAACAACGGTATCACCGGGACGGCGGGCAATAGATATCGTGAAAACCAAACTGTCAGAGGTCTTTGTACTGCGTATGTAGTTGGTCGAAACACCGGAAGTGAATGAAATGCCTTCAGTTTGGGCAAAGACAGAATCCAAACCGCTAATCCAGCCCGAACTGCCTCTGAATTGAAGGCTTGTATTACTTGCAAGCAGAGATACATTCGATGGAAGAACCGATGGATCTGTTACCGGCTGATTATTGTGATCAATAAAGGAGATAACCACCGCAGCAGATTCCCCTGCTGTTAAAGTATTCGGCATGTCAATCACACAGTTGGCCGGATATGGAGGAAGAGTACGGAAACGTACTGTATCACGGTAATACGTGTTGTTGTAATACCACTCCGCAATCATTGTGTCTATTAAACCGGCAATATGATACCTCGGCTTTATTCTTCTGGTCGCAACGTTATACAACGGAGCGGTATCAGCTGTAACGGCAAATGGAGCATAGTTAGTGTAATACCACTTTATACCCTGACTCGCCTGCTCCCAACCCGATGGAAGTATACCAGCCTGACCAATTTTATGAATGTACGCCGTAAATGATGGAAACAGTGAATCAGACTGCGCGTCGCCGGCACGTACACAGACAACTTCCGATGTCGCTGGAGCAACATATTCCTGATATGTATTTCCGCAGGAAGTAAATGTCTGACCGCCCGTTATCACAGCACGCATATTGTCAAAACCAGACGCAGAAAGATTTACACGCAAAGTATCGCGAAGTGATGTCGAAAGGGTTCCGCCGGTACCTACCACACTGCTGCCGCTCGGAATAGTCGCCGTCATCGTATATTCCTGCTGACCATTCTGTACCTTTGTTATTATCGAAGGATTAGTCTGCGTAAAATCAACATATGAACTATACCCAGAATTGATTATCCGCCACTCTATCGTGTCGTTATACGAAATAAAGTTACCGAATTCATCACGAAGAGAGGCATAAACCGTATCCGTACTGATATGCTGGTCAAGAAGTGAAACATCCTTGCCAATAATGCGGCCTGCAACATTGTCATTCTGACGACCTGCACGAGACTCAAGGCTCAACACACGACCGGTACCATACGACCAGGTCACAATAATGCGACGGGTACTGTCAATAGACGAGGTAACCTCTATCGTATCAACCCTCGGAGCAAAATGATTCGTATATGTTAACGAACTCGCGCTACCAGTTGGAGGAGTCACGGATACCCCAGGACGAACAGTCCAGCTGTCAACTGTATCAAGACCCTTGTATTTTGGCCTGAAGCCGGATCGCTTGCTGAATAACAGGGCATATACCTCAAGAACCGTATCAAGAGGAGCTTTGGTAAAAGATCTTAATGGAACATCATAATAATTAACAAACAAACTCTCAAGTGCAGCACTATTGTTCTGGTTTGGCAGGTAATCACTGGCAAGGAAAACAGCCACAGAGTTAGCCGATGTCCTATCTGTGTTGTCAATTATACGGACAAATATCTGATAACTCTTCGCCTGACCAAGCACATTAACATAGGAGACTCGAACATAACCAGAATCACTCTGAGAAAGCGGACTTGCCATATCAGGTGAAATTGAGAACTGAACATTACGAGAAACCTTACCATTAACGTCTCCAATAATTGCAGGATATTTTGTTAAGCCGCTTAAAACTGTCCAATTACCGGTAAGAGTGTCATATCTGCCGGTATTACGGCTTCGTCCGAGCACATGAAAAGTCACAGGCGGACGCAGACTTAGCTCTTCAACCGTTCCCGAAACCGAATAAATGTTAGTTATGTTTGACGCTATCGGCGTGCCTACTGCTATAACTACACTATCATAGAAATCAACGGTATTGCCACTGGCTAAATAGGAAAGCTGAGCATCCATCCACGCACCTGTCTGCGGGTTCTGGTAACGGGAACGCAGGTCATAGGCCTGATCGTTCACACCGTTTGGCTCATAGGTTATCTTTACATATGGTGTAACATTTGATGATGACGCATCCGAAATAGAACGGGAACCGTTATCCAGCCATGCCAATGGGTTGAAGGTCCAGCTTGTATTTACCGGCAACAATGTCTGACTGTTGTTGGATCCTGTAAGACGGAGCAAAGAATAAAGATTAATAGAAGTATCAACAGCATCTGCTAAAATAGAATATGACAGAATACGACTACCGCTGCCAATACCGGCAGTATCTAGAACGGCAGGACTCCGCGACAACAGAAGGCGATCTATAGTACTCTTTACATAAAGTGTATCAGTATTAAAGATGTCAGTTGTCAGGACACTGCTTGTGTTATAATACTGAGCCCTGGAAAAAAGCGGATCAGGATTAAGAACAATCCTTTTAGGAGTCAGCGAAGGAGCTGTAATATCAGCTTCTACTCTATAGAAATAATCAAAAGACTGATAGGCGTCTAAAGCCTGAGAATAGAATCGGAAAATGTAATTATCTCCGGTGGAGTCGACTTTGATACTATCAAAATTAATCAGATTTGAAGGTCCAGGCTGCAATGATCCTGCAACATATCTTGCTCCATCAACCTTATTAAGCATATCAACGAACATAGGCTGATTAAGTATAGGTCGAGCAACACTTACACGGATTTCCTTACCGATAAGATTATAAACTGAATCGAGGTCAGAACCGGCTAAAAGATGAAAATGCTTTTTGTCAACCGTACTGCTAAGATTTGAAGAGCGCCACAAGGTCTGATAATCCGGTCTGCCGGGGAAGGTATCAAGGATAATTGTGTAAAGAGAAACTCTGCTGCCGATACTGTCGCGCATAAAGCTTTCAAACTGTGTACGCAGATAACCATAGGAGGTATCGCTTGGAATAGCGGAAAAATGACGAGGCAGCGGAAACGGATAATAGTTGGTTGGATAATTGGTACCGTGATTTCGGAATGCAGAAGGAGATGCTTCATCTGTTCCATCTGTAAGGAAAATTACTACAGGTGCGGCTGCTTTGTCATTGTGCGTAAGAGCATAGCGAACGGCCTGCCACATATTGTAAAAAACAGCCGTGTTACCACCGCTTAGTCGTCTCTGAAGATGCGAATTGTCATAATCAATCCAACTAAAATCTGCTTTCCAAGGCTCTAGAATATTGTAGTTTGTTCCAGTGTCTTGCCCAAGTGGAGAGACGCCTGAATAACCTGAATGGCAAAATTCCCACCATATCCTCTCTATGCCAAAAGTTGTTTGTGTGTTAATACTGAACATGTTCTGACCATATCTCTGGCCGATAAAAAATTCATTAGCAGCACCTTTAAGCGAACCTGGAACAAAGTGGAAAGTATCAGAATAGACTTCATCTCTCGGGCCAAGTCGACCTGTATTTGTACCAATGTAGTTAAAAGTCAATGATGCATTCGAATTCAAAGGAGGATTTCCCTGTACATAGATTACAGAATCATTGAGAACAGAGTCAAGGACATAACCAACGCCATCTATTTTCAGCGAGTCAACTACATTACCGTTACGATCTCTTCCCCAAACCTGTCCATACATATCACGCCCGGCAAGTTTGGCTGCAATATTATACGTTTCATCACAATTAGAATAATAGTTAGTGATTTTTTGACTGATAAATCGTCTGCAACCTTCCGGCGAATAAAGAGTATCTCTTAAAACCAGCCGTCCTCCTGCCTCAACTCTTACACGATACCATATCGATGCAGGCTTGTATCTAGTCTCTCTCTCTGGGAAAAACTGATACCCGTAGATAAATCTCATTAGGGATAGTGCGTCATCGTTCTTCAGATTAGCATCAATGAATCGCCTGACTGCATTCCGGAGAAGAAATATTTTAGCTGCTGCAGTATCCTGAGCATTCTGTTGCATTGATGCACTAAAATCAGAAACGATAAGAATATTCAATCCCTCTCTGCCTCCAGAACCACTCTTAGCTACCAGATTTACAACTGCCTGCGTTGGATTTGACGTAGAGCCGCGATGGAAAACAGTGTCGCGCCCCAGAGTATCGTTAAGAATATGTTTTACGAACGTAAAAGCAGACTGTGCGCCAATTACTTGCGGAATCAAGATAATCAGCAGCAAAAAAAGGTGACGCAGTTTTATAGTTTTATTCATACTAAGAATCTCCTTATGATCAGGATTATTTACCCCTAAATTTTCATTATGTGAATATAAAATTGTCATATATTAACAGCCAAAGCTATTATTATCATAGTTTGGTCGTTGAAATTAAGCTTTTGGTTCAAATATCACTATGCTTTTTCAAGACCAACGATAATTCCTATCCTCTTTTTTATGTATCTCGTTTATTTATAAGATCTTACAAAAAGATGGAAATCTGCTGTTTAATGCTATTAAATTAATGACATGGGCCTACTTTCTTCAATTCATAAAGAATCAATCATAAACCTGCTCTCGCAGACGACAAAAAGCAGTTACATTCTGGCTTTTTCCGATGAAAACGGAAATCTGCTTGAGGTTGTTTCTGAATCAAAACACATTATGCAGTTTCATATAGCCATTCTTAAATCTGAACCTATCACCTCTTTTTTTAGCATACCAAACTGCAAAAATCTTAATGAACTCTACAAAGAACCACACAAGGAAGGTTCGTTAAACCAGTCGGCTAAATTCTGCTCCAACAACAGAGCGGAGTCGCTGTCTGAAGTCGCAAATTTTATGACTTCTCTTCACCTGTCAGACTTAACAATATTCAGAATAAACCCAGCTTTATTTGCTGCTATGATCTCTTTGAATAGTTATTACCATCATTTATCAAGTATACGTAACCAAAGAATAGCAATAACAGACAACAAGGGTAAACTCCTTGCCTATACAATGCCTTTCAACGATATCTTCCCTTCTTCGCAGAAAAAACTGCTTGGCACTAATCTTTCAGATATTTTAACAATTGAACAAACTGAAAGCAACAGTGAAGAAACAGACAGCACTGAACTTACTGAAATTATCAGAATAAATAAAGGAAAAGAGTGGTCAAATTTTTTTAAACCCATACTAAACAGTTCCACCGCTCTTAACATCGACGATAATGGAAATTTAATAATAGCAAATAGTTCAGAAACTGAGTATTCATACCTGGAACTTGTAAGTGGTTTGAACACAGACTTGTCAGATTTTTCAATCGAATGCGGAGGAATAGTAACAAAAGGATCAACAGCCAATATTATCATCAGGGGTGTATCGTCAGATTCTATACCAATGATACAAATTAATCCGCCTGACTATCTTGGATATAACATTTCCACTATTGTAAACCGTCTTCTACTAAAGAAGAGCGCCATACCTGTCGGAATATGCGACAACATCAAAATTATTGAAAATGAACCTTTTCTGCTATCCATCAATAAACATGACACGAAATATACCATCAAATACAATAGCAAAGATGAAATTGTCTGGAACGACAACTATCCATTCAGCGCAAAATCTTTCGACAGGATTTATCTGTTTCTTCGTCCCAATTCTTCCCTCACACTCTCCTCTTTTTCAATAATGAGCGGTCCAACACTTTCTGTTTCTGCACGAAATTCACAACCGGCAATTGCTACAACATCTTTCAATGAAAATGAGCGATTTTTTCATGTCCACAAAAGAACTGAAGTGTGGAACGATCAAATGGTACAGCAATATGTTTTCGAAGAGATTACCGATCTCAAGAAGAATATCATAAATCTTGAAAGAGAAACAGAAAGACTCTCATTGCTTGCTTCAGAAAAAGATTACATAATCGGCAAGTCTACATCAATAATGACAATCAATAAAAACCTTTCTAAAGTTGCAAAAGCAAATCTCACGGTACTTATTGAAGGAGAGACAGGAACAGGAAAGGATGTACTGGCCAAACGAATTCATATGCTGAGCGACAGAAGAGATAAGCCGTTTATAAAAATAGACTGTGCATCTATTCCCGGATCCTTGCTGGAAAGTGAGTTGTTCGGTCATGAAAAAGGGGCTTTTACCGGCGCTGTTTCAGCAAGAAAGGGGAGATTTGAACTGGCCGATGGCGGAATTGTCTTTATTGATGAAATATCAAACATACCTATCAATCTGCAGGTAAAACTGCTTTCAGTAATACAGGACAAATGCATACAAAGAATTGGCGGCCTTAAAAAGATATCTCTTGACATAAAGTTTATTTGCGCTACAAACATACAAATATCAACCCTGATCAAAACGGGAAAACTTCGGGAAGATCTATCCTACAGAATCAACCAATACAGAATTTCATTACCGCCTCTGAGAGAGCGAAGAGAAGACATCCCGCTGTTGTCAGAATACTTTCTTAAAGAAGCATCTGCCATTTACAAAAGAGAATTTAATGGATTCTCAGAAAAAACAATGGCTATTCTTTGTTCACTCTCCTGGCCAGGCAACATCAGAGAACTGAGAAATGAGATATTGAGAATGGCACTTTTATCTGAAAAGCCGATTATAGACGATAAGCTTCTATTTCTGAATACAAACTGCAAAGATCTTCTACGCATAAAAAACCGGAGAAAGAAAAGAGCCAAAATCTCTGAAGAGATGTTTGTTTCTTCTGTCAAAGAATTCGGTGGAAATGTCCGAAAGATATCAGAACATCTTTCAATAGGAAGACCTCTCGTATACAAACTACTTAAAAAAAGCGGTATTAATCTTGACGAACTAAGATTAAATAACACCAGCCGTATTAAAAACTGAGCCCTCTCCTGCATTTTGCAGAAGAGGGCTCTTATATTTACCAGAAATCAATCTTTGAAAGCTACTTAAGCAGAGTCATGCTTCTTGTACTGTTGAACATCTCTCGACCTTCACCGTCACGGACCTGAACACGGTACACATAATTACCGCTCGCAACAGTAACTCCAACCGTGCTCCTGCCATTCCAATGCACCTGCTTATAACCAGGCTCAGCGGCCATATCCAGCAGACGGCTCACAAGCTGACCACGCATATTATAAATGTCAAGAGTAACTCTGGATTTCAACAAACCCTTCAGGGCTGCAGACTCAGGTATATCAAGCTTAATAGCGGTCACAGGATTGAACGGGTTAGGATAGTTCTGCGACAGCGCAAACTCCTTAGGCGCAGTGCGAACCTTAAGCTGCTTCGATATAAACGAAGGACTGCCGGCCACAATACGAAGCACCCTTACACCATGCGAGGGAACTACGACTGAAACAGCACCTGACTTTACAATATCCGTAGCATAACCCTTAACAGCATCATCACTC
>JAEUSG010000170.1 GCA_016788315.1 Fibrobacterota bacterium
CTGAACCGTGAAGGCGTACTCTGTTACCAGAATCTTGATGGTCTGCCGGAAAATATCGATTTTAAGGCTCTGCTGAAAAAAGAGGTCTCTGTTGTTAGAAATGCTGCTGCTGTAAGTGAAGGCGCTGTTCCTGCACCTGCAAAAGCTCCATTGACAATGCAAGTAAAGCTTAATGTTCTTACGTCCCTGTTTGCCGGCAAAACGGCCCAGGATATAATTAAGGAGTCCGGCGTGTCAGCAGAAGAGATCGAATTGATCAAAAATGAAATAGAGTCATCCATGAAGACTAAATGGGGCTTTAAGGATTAACAATGTCAAATCGCCTCTTAGGATATATAACTGTTGTCTGCATCGCCTCGTTTGTTGTTCTTGTTGTCTATTCGCAGATTGCAGATTGGCAGAAATACCGAACCATACAGGCGTACGCAGATGATATTGGAAATCTGAAACTTCAGAACCCGTTAAGTGTTAACGGCATGCAGGTCGGCTATGTAACCAGTATCGGTCGTCAGGATGGCAAGGCCAGGCTTACGCTCAAAATTCTTAAATCTATTGTAATCAAAAAAGATTATCTGGTGCTTAATAAAGATGTCAGTCTGACAGGTGATCGTGCACTTACTCTTTACCCTGGTATCACTGCCGAACCTCTTCACCCTGATTCGCAAGTTTATCTGACCTTCGTTCCGGGAATTGCCGAAGGAATTAGCCAGGCGATGTCGTTAAAGGATCTTGTTATCGAACTGCGTGCAGTGGTGAAGGAATATTCTAAGATTGACCCTAAAAATGATACCCTGTTTACTACTCAGGTTAAAGAGGCTTTACGTTTTATTGAGAATGCTTCATTGAAAGTTGATCTGCTGGTTAAAGAAAATGAATCTAAAGTGCAGCAGCTTGTAAATGCAACGAGTCAGTTTACTGCGGGTATAAAGCAGACTTCAACACGCTTGAAGCCTGAAGCGGAAAAAGCCGTAGCACTGGCTGACACGTTGTCGAAGAAGGCTGATATCCTGGTAAATGAACTTTCACCTGCATTGGCTTCTCTGGATTCGCTTCTTGCATCTATGGAAAAACCTGATAATTCATTCGTTGGAGCCCTCGCTAATAAAGATGGTTATGATAACATTAAAAAATCCATAACGAAAATAAGATCCCTTATTCAGATTTTAGGTGAAGAGGGTGTTGGTCTTGATATCGATTTTTTCTAGTTTTTAACAGTAAACGAATTTTTAAGGGGGGAATATGGTTCTTCTGGTGCTTGTGGCGGCCACACAGCTTTTTGCTGCTCTGCAGTTTGCGAACGAACCTGTTATAACCGTAAATCCATCAGGTGGGTACTTTGTTGAATTTCAGGTTAATGAAAACATCGATGTCGAAGTCTCAATTGTTGACACTGTTAAAAAACAGGTAGTCAGGAGGCTTGGCGCAGGCGTGCTTGGATCAAATGCTCCGGCTCCGTTTGCTCTAAATGCTTTAAGTCAAAAAATAACATGGGATGGCAAGGATGACGCAGGTCAGAATGTGACCATTAACTCATGTATAGCACGCGTCCGGGCAGGTATGCTTGTAGCTCTAGATAAAATTGTCGGACAGAATGATTATCTGTTTTTCCGCGCAATACAGGGGCTCGCATTAGATAGCGCCGGAAATCTCTATGCTTTCGGTCCATTCCCATGGCTAGCGCATCATGGAACAAGCGGAATGACTTTAAGGCGTTACAGCAGAAGCGGCGAATATGACAGAACGCTTTGGCCTGTTCCTGCAGGTCTGGATCCTTCGGCAATCGGTTCTTTGAAAATTATAGGAATGTCAAATAGTAAATATTTTCCTAAAACTGAGGCGATGGATGCACCGCAGCTTGGAAATTCTCCTCTGACATACGAAAACAGTTTTATCTGCCCCCAGCTTGTAGACGGTAAAGTTATGGTTGTTACCTGCGCCTTCTCATCGGATGCATCAAAAGACCCTTCATACAGGCTGATGACTATAGGTGCTGACGGCGTGCCTGGTGCTTCTTCTTTTCTTGTAAAGTCACCGGCTCTTCCTAAAACAACAGCAACAACCTGCTTTAACGGGCCATCCTATCTTACTCTTTCACCCGACAATAAGTACTTCCTTTTGAGCGGCTGCTATCAGAGTAATATTGCCGGAACAGACACTTTTCCTGCTTCTACTGGGTTTTGGCGTGAAGGCCATGTATACAAAGTAGATAAGGTTTCTGGTGCTGCTACCATTCTTATATCCATTGACAGTACTCTTCTTCCAAAAACGGCTTCAACCCGTCGCGCATTAATAGGCCCAACTTCTTCAGGAAGTCTCAGTTATATGGCTGCAATACATGGAACAGCATTTGATGATTCCGGTCATATTTTTATTTGCGACAGGGTTCGTAACGAACTTGGCATCTATGATACGAATGGAGTACGCATTGGAGGGATAGCTGTAACAAATCCTGATCAGGTCGTTTATAATAAAAAAACAGGCGCCCTCTATGTTTTAACCAGGCAATTCTCATATTCATTTAATAACAGTTATCCGCCAGTTGCCGGAACAGGTACACTTTCTCTTGTTAAGTTTGCAAGCAGACATGCGACTACAGGAACTACAGTGACTGTTGCAAAACAGGCGGCAGTTCTTTATAAAAGTGCATCGACAGAGGATATGCAGAAATCATCTTCTCTGACATACGGCAGAGTTAACATGGTTATTGATTGCAGCGGTAGTAATGCTGTGATATGGCTGAATGGTTTCGGCGGCGGTTCTAATTTCTGTGTTGACTCAAATCTTACAAATATCCGCGGATATCGTGATAACGGTTCAAACCTGGAGTTGATTAAAGACTTCAGGCAGCATACGAGAAGAGCGTGCAACGGTTTTGACAGGGTAACAGTTGACAGAAGAAGTGAAAAGGTTTATGTGAATGATTCCTGGACAAAACTCTACAAAGTTGTTGATTGGTCAAACCCAGTGTTGACGGCGTGCTCAACTTCGACCGGGGCACTTTCTGCCACAGATGTTGCAGTTAGTCCTGATGGCTTTCTCTATGTACGGGAAGGTTTGTACACGGGGCCGCTTAAAAGATATACACAGGATGCAAAACATGCTCCGGCAAATTTTGTCGGGCGCGGCACAAATGTAGTAGTACCGACAATTAATCTAGGTTATGGAGGCGGTTCTCAGGACAAGGGAATTGCAGTAACAAAAACTGGCAGAATTTACGTTTACAATGGCAGTTATCTTAATGCCAAATTGCAGGTTTACGATACTATGGGCACACTTGTTAAAGATAATGTTGTTGGACTCGGCTGCTCTGCAGGTGGTGTTAAAGTTGATGATGCAGGTAAGATATATATATCAGCCTCTATGCTTCCTTCAACAGTTGTTCAGCCTCCTGAATTCACCGGTTATTGGCCGGCAGCATTTTCTACAGGTGTCGTGATTAAATTTGATCCTGTAACTGGCGGTTCATTTGGAAATACTGCTGATGATAATCCTGCAAATAGAACAGTTAACGGTGCATTAAAGGTTTATAGTATTCCAGTCTCTCCATTCAGTGGAACATTCAAGACATCAGCTTATGTGCCATCATCCCGTTGGGCCTGCGTATGCAGAACTCCAAGATTTGATCTTGATGAGTATGGAAGGATAATTGCACCGCATACCGTAGTCGGCAGAGTTACTTTAGCTGATAATGCGGGCAATGAAATTCTATCCTTCGGAGAGTATGGCAACGCTGATTCGAAGGGCGTTGGAAGTGCTATACCTGGTCCGTCAATACCTCTTGCCTGGCCTGCCGGTGTTGCAGCATCTGAAGATTATATCTATGTAACTGATTTGGTTAATGCAAGGCTTGTGAGAGTAAGAAAGCTTTTCAAGCTGGATAATACCGGACTTATGGGTGAATTCAACGGAACCGCCTCCGCTGTACAGCTGGATCCTTCGCTGACCTCTGTGCCAGAGCCTTTTAATCCTGTAAGTAAAATCACTGTTTCACTGCCGGTAGGTACAGAAGTCAGAATTGATGTTGTTGATATGAGCGGAAAGATTGTAAAAAATCTGAAGAACGGCTTTTTGAACAGCGGTAAAACTACTATTTATTGGGACGCGACTGATTCTAATGGTCATAAAGTTGCCGGCGGAATTTATGTGTACAAAATGACAACATCTGACCGCAGAGTAGTAACAAAAAGAACTGCTTACGTACGCTGAGATGCTTTAAGAGTTTTAAGCCGCTCTAAAACAGCGGCTGCCTTCTCTTTTAAGTTGTTGTCGGAATATATATCGGCAATCAGTTTTAGAATATCTTCATGCTCTCCGCATCTTTCAATCGATGTTGTTAATACGTCAAGCGCAGTTTGTCCGCGGTTGTCCATGAGACAGAGTTTTGCCATTCCAAGGTAGCTTTTCCAATCTTTTGATGCAGGGTTGTTTATCGCTTCAGCATAGGCTTCTGCAGCCTTTTCGTAAGCCTTTGACTGAAAGTAGATATCCCCTTTGTCGGATGGGAGCGGAGCTCTGCCTCCCTGTCGTATGGTTATGGCAAGTTCAAGCGTTCTTACCATTTTATCGTGCGCCCCTTTTTTCATATACAGCGAACTCAAGTGTGAACAGGCATTAATCTTCTGCATGTTTACATTTACAGGAATGAATGTAGGCACTTCGGAGAGAGTGAGTACCTCTTCGAAACACTTTATAGCTTCGTCCTCTTGTCCCGCCTTTTCAGCAAGCTCTCCTAGCATGCAGAGTACCTGAGGATGGTGAGGATTAAGTTTGTTAGCCAGTGTAGCCCATTTTTGAGACTGTTCCCATTTTTTAAGCCGGCCATAGACACCGGCCAGAGCAACAGGTACTCCCAGTCTGATGTGATCCTCACATTGGAAAGACTCTGAGAGCTCCATCGCTTTTTCATAATATGGAATTGATTCTTCAAAACGGCCAAGATCAACAAGCGTACCAGCGTAGGTGTAAACAATTACAGGATTATCTTTTCGCTCTTCAATTTCTTTTAACAAAATTGGAAGATTTCTCTCCTGCTTTTTACGCACAGTTTCAGGGCTGTCGTAACCGGTATGAAAAACAATAATGTCAGTAAATAATGTATCATATCCGAGAGACTGTATTGATGGAAGCACCTGCTCGTGAACTTTGTATCTGAATCTTATATCCTTGTGTCTTGGGAAGAGTCGAACCTGATTAAAAACATCGCCAAGAATTCCATCCTGCGAGTTTTTGATCATGAAACTAAAGCATGATGTAGGGCTGTAGGACTGAATGATTTTTTTTATCTTATCGCAGTTTTCACTGTTTATTCTGTCGTCAGCATCTGTCCATATTATCCAGTCCGATGTTGCATGATCAATAGAGATGTTCCTTGCTTTTGAGAAA
>JAEUSG010000823.1 GCA_016788315.1 Fibrobacterota bacterium
TGTTCCGACTTAGACTGCGGAACCTTGCCGTATTTCATGAATTCCATTGTAAACTCAGCCTTACCCTGTGTAGATGAACGGATAACTGTTGAATATCCGAACATGTCAGCAAGAGGTACTTCTGCATCAACACGGCAATTAAAACCGTCTTCGCTTGCAGAAAGGATAACACCGCGTCTCTGGTTAAGAGAGGCGAGTATGGCGCCCTGGAACTCTGTTGGACCTTCGCATGAAACTTTCATGATAGGCTCAAGAATAACTGGGCCAGCTTTCTCATAGTAATCAGCAATTGCGCCCTGAGCAGCAAGCTGGAAAGCCATATCAGAAGAGTCAACAGCGTGAGACTGACCGTCGTTTATAGTTACCTTGAAACGGACAATCGGGAAGCCGATTAGGCGACCTTTTTTCATGCTCAACTGGAAACCTTTTTCAACAGCAGGAATATATTCGGTTGGAATATTTCCACCCTTAACTTCGTTAGAAAACACAAAGTCTGCATCTTCGGTAGGTTCGAAGAAACCGCAAACCTTAGCAAACTGGCCGGAACCGCCGGACTGCTTTTTGTGAAGATAAGCAAATTCTGTTCTCTTTGTAATAGCTTCGCGGTAGGCAACCTGAGGAGCACCTGTTGTAAGAGCTATTCCATATTCACGCTTCATGCGCTCTACGTAAACTTCAAGATGAAGTTCACCCATACCCTGGATAATTGTCTGGTTTGACTCAGGATCAACGAAGGCACGGAATGTAGGGTCTTCTTTTGTGAATCTGTTAAGAGCTTTTGAAAGCTGTGTCTCACTCTTGGAATCGTTAGCTGCAATAGAAAGAGATATTACAGGCTCAGGAACGTGCATCTTGCTCATTACATAGTTGAGAGATGGGCTGCAGAATGTATCGCCTGATGCGCAATCTACACCGAAAAGAGCTACAAGCTCACCGGCGCTTGCAGATGCGATTTCTTCCATTTCATCAGCATGCATCTTGATAAGACGGCCGATACGTACGCTTCTGCCGGTTCTTGTGTTTTTGAGCTCATCGCCCTTCTTGATCTTACCCTGATAAACACGGACGTGAGTAAGCTGGCCGTACTGACCATCTTCAAGTTTGAATGCAAGAGATACTGTTGGTTTATCTGGATTTGGATCAAGTTCAACAATTTCATCTTTATTGTCAGCATCAAAAGCCTTTTCGATTTTTTCAGAAGGATTTGGAAGATAGTGACCAACGCCATCCAGAAGAAGCTGAACGCCTTTGTTTTTGTATGCAGAACCCATCATAACAGGTACGCATTTAAGGTTGATTGCACCAAAACGGATAGTTTTGCGAATCAGCTCAGGTGTTACTTTTTCATCGAGCATTGCTTCAGTAAGCTCTTCAGAGAACATTGAAAGGCCATCAAGCATTTCTTCGCGTGCTGCTTCAGCTTTTGCAAGGAGTTCGGCCGGGATGTCGCTTTCAATAATCTTTTCACCCTGTGAACCTTCGTGAGTGTATGCTTTCATATTAACAAGGTCAATTGCGCCGGCGTAGTCGCCTTCAGCACCGATAGGATACTGAATTGGAATAGCATTTAATCCAAGTTTCTTTTTAAGTTCGCCTGCAACGCGGAGCGGATTAGCACCAGTTCTGTCGCATTTGTTTACGAATGCAATACGGGGAATCTTGTAGCGATCCATCTGTCTTGTAACAGTGATAGACTGTGACTGAACACCGCCTACTGCGCAAAGCACAAGTATGGAACCGTCAAGAACACGCAATGAACGCTCAACTTCAATGGTAAAGTCTACGTGGCCCGGGGTGTCGATAATGTTGATGGAGTAGTCTTTCCATGTACAGTTTGTAACAGCTGAGCCGATAGTGATACCGCGCTCGCGTTCGAGTTCCATGAAGTCCATCGTTGCACCAACGCCGTCTTTGCCCTTAACGTCGTGAATGGAGTGGATTTTTTTTGTGTAATAGAGCACGCGCTCTGTGAGAGTTGTTTTTCCGGAATCGATGTGAGCACTGATTCCAATACTGCGGATCTTGTCGATGGACATACGTGAACTTCCTTCTGATACAGGTTAAATTATAGTAATAGGCTAAAACAAGAGCCTTAGAAGATAGTTTATACCTGTAGGAAGTTGCAATTTATTAGAATCAATATTTGAAATAGACCTCGCCCCACATGTAGCTGGTTCCTGGTGAATCCAGTGGGTCGACGTCTCTTCTGTCCCTTAATACCGCATGAAATCTCGCTTTTTGTAGTCTATTGTCTACGGAAGGCAAAAATTCCCTGACCAAATCATTTAGTCCTCTTCGTTCCAAAACGAGTACCAAAGAATCCCTCTCCATGTCTGGAAGTTCATCCAGATTTTGCGAGAACCATGAGCAGCTTATTATTTCTTCGCCATCGTCCTTCCATGAGCCGTTCAAGGAGAGGTATCTGTATGTTTGCTGAGTTCCTATTGTAGTGTCGATTCGAAGGAAATACTGGTATTGTCTATCTATATTCAATGTGTCTGGAATTCCGACAAACTCTTTAGTCTGAGGGAAAAGGCCAGATCCTGTGGATGATAAAGTTATGGAATCGCAATCATAGTTTTGGATTGAATCACTATTTATTACACCTTTGGTTTTTACCGTAATGATTTTCATAGTTGATGGCTGATTTGGGTTTTTGTTTGAATGTGTTATGCCAAACTTTCGTAAAAAACGAATCGATATCGGCTTGGTGACATCCAATGAAATATCTTGCTCCATGTGGGCGCGCAGTTTTATTCTTGCTCCTATAAGTGAAAGAATATCAGCTATTTCTGTTGGCAAAAAAGATGCATTTGGAATGTTTAGTAAAAGCTTGTTTAAAGAGTCTGGTGATAGGCCGGAAGCTAAAACGGCAGGATTATTTCTGAAGGACGCTGATAATAGAAGAGCAGTATCCGGGATTACAAAGGAAAATGATATGTCGCCTGTTCCGCTGGTTGGTTTGAATCCAAGATTTTTGATTTGGACGATCTGCTTTTCGTACACATCATCTGCCGCCTGGTCTTCTCCAAAGTCAAAAGCGACAGTCCACTCAATCTCGGGTATGCCTGTCGGAAATTCACCAATCAGGCGGACATTAATTGTATCTCCTGGGGAGGCTTCAGGTGGTTCGCATATTATTGTCAAAGGACGTATTTTGTTTCCGTCAAGTCTGTTGAATCTGGACGGGAAATCTGAGCAGCTGATAAAAAGAATCATCAGTGTAAATGTTATAATGTGTTTTATCATAATTTAAAACTCCGCTCTTATTCCCAGGGAAGGAATGATTATTCCGCCGACTACACTTCTTTCGGAGTCGTCAAAGTTGTAACTGTAAGTTTCAGGGCTATTGTACCAGAAGTAATTGAGGTTCTGTATGTCAAGGTATGTCGATAAATTCCATTTGTCGAACAACCACTTTTTGTCAACGCGCACATCAAGCTGGAAAAACGGTTCCATACGATCAGAGAAGTATTCTCCGTACAGGGTGTTATAACCGCCGATTTCATCGTCAAATTCATATTTCTTGTCTGTGTAGCCGAGAAGAGGTGTAGCCGGGTTGCCGGTAGTATATCTGAATTTGAATCCTGCTTCCCATCCTTTGGGTAGTTTCCAGCTTCCGACGATCTGCAGATTATGAGTCTGATCCTTTTCAAATGGATACCAAGTAGATGGATCGTGTGGTTTTATAACGTTCAAAATGCTGTTTCCTCCACCCTGTATTTGAGGAGAGCGTTCTGAGTTTCGCTCGCTTTTTGACAATGAATAAGAGAGCCAGCCGAAGAATCTTTTGCCCTGATTGTGTCGGAGCATCAGTTCAAGACCGTACATTCTTCCCTTTTGGTCAGCCATGAAATCTGGTGAAAGCAATGAAGGCGGTCCGGCTGTATCAGAATAACGCATCGGTATTTGCCCCTGAGAGTTGTAATAGGTCTGTAAGTCTGCTGAAATCAGATCGGTAATTTGCCATTCATATCCCGCTACATAGTGCGTTGCGAGAGTTGCCGGCAGCTCCGGGTTTCCCCAAAGGGTATCCAAAGCCTGACCCATGGGCTCCGGACTTTGGCTGTATGTACCAAACGCCCCTTTAACTGCATGTCCTTTTTTCCATTCGTATCTGCCTGTAAAACGGAATGCAGGGTGACTTTCACTTAGTTCATTAAAATAATCATAACGAACACCTGGTGTCAGCAGCAGTCCTTTTAATGGACGATAGTCAATCGCAGCATATAATCCAAGATCGGTGTATAGAGATCGTTGTTTGCCAAGAGAAGCGCCTGAATTAGTTAATGCTGCAATTTCATAAGTCACAGAATCGGCCTGCATGTCAATTCCGTAGCGTGCAGAAATGTTATCGTCAAGTTTGTGTGTTAATTCGTCTCTTACATAAAAACCATTCATCTGCAGGTCTATTCTGAAAAAACTGAACACATTAAAAAGAGTTGATGTGTTCTGTGCAGCGAACCGGAGTTCGTTTTTTAAGTTATCGCTTATGTCATAGTCAAAACCGATAATTCCCTTATTGAACTTTATTTCCTGCGATAATACATTCTGCTCTGAACTTATGTCGCTGGAACCTCCACGGACAGCTGTCGTTATGAACTTGAACATGTCCGCTCCGAAAAAGCCGGTCACAAATAGTTTGGATGTGTTGCTGAATTTGTATTCAAGTCTGGCAACTCCGTCCCAGTAATACGGAACAACTGTAAGAGGTAGTTTAATGCCTGCCTTTTCAATAAACCATGTTGCAACATTAGCTATGTAGCTTCTACGGGCTGTTAGTAGTAGTGAGAGATTTTTGTCTATGTTATTAAGTGGTCCCTCGACCAAAAATGAGGCGTCGATTAGATTAATGTCAAGATTGCCCTTTATTCTGTCAAGTGCGGGGCTTCGTCCTTTTATTTCAACTACACCACCCACACTTCCACCGTAACGGGCATTGAAGCCTCCTGGATAAAGGTCTACTGATGAAAGTGCATCAGAATTATATGTTGAGCGCAGACCTCCAAAGTGAAATAGTAGCGGTATTTCAATTCCGTCAAGAAAGTAGCGTGTGTCTCCTTCGCCGCTGCCTCTGACTATAATTTCTCCGCTGCCGAAACTTGCTCTTGCAACTCCTGGCAACGCCTGAACAACTTTAACCGCATCTCCACCGAAACCTGGTATTCGTTTTACCTCGGTAAGAGATAGCGAGCTTTTTGCGACCTCTTTCTTCTCAATCCTTCCATAAACAACAATTTCGTATTCGTCGGTAACGAGTGGTTCGATACGATATTCTGATTCCTGAAATACGGCACGGGTTACAGATTCGTCAACACTGTCGGCCTTATATCCAGAAATGAGGAATGACAAACGGACGGTCCCTGTTGGAAGTGACTTGAAAGAGAATTTGCCGTTTTTATCTGTAACAACAGTTAGGCGATCACCTTCAAGTTTTTGTCCTGAAAAGGAGCTGATCTTTTTTATGTATGCTTCCCACGGCACTTTGATAGTTGTGTCTTTCCCGGGTGTTAAAAATGTCAGAATAACAGGGGCGTCAGGTATTGGTATTCTTGTCCCTTTTTCAAGTAGTGCACCGCTCAAATTGACAAATTCTTCAACATCCTTGATTTCTTCGGCAATAGAGAAGCGATAAACGTATTCAACAATAACGGGAACAGTTTGTCCTCCGCCTGCTACGGCTGGAACAAACCGGAACATACTGACTGCTTTTATTGCTGCAGTATCAAGATCCGGATAGGCTCCTTTAAGAATTTTCAACGAATCAATTAGGCCGGAATCCGACACAAAAAGATCAAACAGTATCTCGCCTTCACGGCCTGACTTCATAGCTTCAGGAGGGTATTCAGCTTTGACAAACTGCTTAAGTGTCGGCAGTTTTACGATTGCAAAAGCACGTTGAAGAGAATCAAGTTCAGAAGATTTTACTGTGTCTCCATTGTCATCAATAAAAATAGTGTCGACAGGTGCTGTATTTAGCTCATATTCATCAGCTCTTGCAAAAGTAGTAAAAAGTAAAATGAATACAAGGGAGATGGTTTTCATAGTTATGGCTCTTTTATTCTTGTAAAACGAATCTGAATTTAAAAACTATCCATGTTGCAACAGGCTTATCACCTTCCATCGCGGGCTTGAATCTTAGTTCCTGACATGCCTTTTCGACCGCCTCTTTTGTTCCAAAACCGAGGTCGTTTAAGATTTCAACCCGCTTTACCGCTCCGTCTATGTCAATCAGTATCCTTGCCGATACGACACCTTGAACCCGATTTTGTTTCATCTCGTCGGTATATTCAGGTTTTACCGCTTTTTCAATAACAGGTTTAGTTGTTACTGTCGCGACCGAAGTAACTGGTCCCTTCAGTTCCTGTTCTGTTGCCTTTATCGTATCCGGATCTTTTTCAAGTGTATTTCCAAGTTTTGATACAATGGCATCTGAGCCATCGCCGCTGCCGCCGGCGCCAAGGCCTACTGCATAAACCTTTTTAAGACCGTAAACTTCACGAAGCTGCTCTTTTTTTTCTACTACAACAGTTTTGGTCGCATTAAGTTTGGGATCTTTGGTTAGATCAACAGGCTTCTGTTTAACAACAGGTTTTGGCGGTGCCGGAACCTTCTTCTTCTGCTCATTTTCGAGAGCTACAGTAATGCTTATTTTTCTTGCTGCAGCGGCTCTCGCTACGGGAGAGAACTTTGTGTTATAAAGTGCTATTCCTGCTGATATGAAAATTATGCATGAAACGGCGAAGATGTTTTGAAAGGCACGGTTTTTATAAGTGCTTCCACCGGCTGCGAGCTGGATTTCTCGTAATATGTATTCCTGTTCATGCGTCATAAGCTAATCTAGTTCTCTCTCTCAACTACGAGCAGTGAAAATTGACTCCATGAAGCTCTGGCGCAGGTCCCCATTATTTTCTTGAGGTGCTTGAAGTCGGTGTTTTTGTCGCATTGAATTATGACCTCACGTTCCTCTTTGTCAGATAATGATGCAATGTCAGTCAGTTCGTCGTGAAGTATTTTAATGTCCAGACCCTGTGTTGTATCAATTTCATTAATTGATACAATGACCCGTCCGTCAACCATGACAGAGTTTTGCGTTACCTCGATCATCAGAGATGGTTTTGGACTTTTCTTGGATGTTGATTCTGCCAGTTCAAGATCCTTGGAAGGGGTAACAAGCTGTCCCTCTGCAGAGAAAGACTGGAGGAGAAAGACCAGAAGTATTGTCATCATGTCGACTAGTGATGTGAGAGGTGGCATGGCAGTTTTCTGCTGCGTTTGTGATTTGCGAGGTACCATTCCTGACATGAATGCACTCATTTTTTCTTATCCTCTATAGGTGCACCGCCGGATAGACTGAGTTTTGTAAACCCGCTTCCGCGTCCTGCATCCATTGCGTCTACGATCTTCTCGAACGAAATACCGTCGTTTACTGCAACGATGAGCTGATCCTTATTGTTAAGTACAGGTCTAATCTGCTCAAGGTTTTTGCGCAATGAATCTGCGGCATGTTTGCCGTTGACTAAAGGCAGTGAGGTGTAAATAGAATCGCCGAGTACAATTGAATATCCATCTGAAGCGACCACAACCGTCAGTTTCAAATCTTTTGATTTTGGCCCCTTAGTTTGGCCAGCTGCATCCTGTGGAAGGTTTACCTCAATTATAGCCATATGAGCAAAGACTGCCATGCTGACCAGGAAGGGCACAAGCACCAGAAACATGTTCATTATAGGAGTTAGATTCAGTTCAATCTCCTCCTCGGTTACCGACGGCTGCTGTGCTTTGATTCCTGAAATGAAACTCATCCCTTTTTGCTTTCTACAAAGTTGAGTGCTTTGACCACTGTTTCATCAAGATCAACCAAAAGCGCTGCCTGTTTATTGGAAAGGTAGGTGTGAGCAATCATACAAGGAACGGCGGCGATAAGACCGAATGCAGTGGTATTCATAGCAACAGAGATGCCTATTGCAAGGAGCTGCGCTTTTTGTGCCGCTTCTGCTGCTGCAAGCGAAGAAAAGGATGTTATTAGTCCGAAGATCGTTCCCATAAGACCTAATAGAGTAGCTACATTTGCGAAGAGAGAGAGATAATTCAGATGGGCTGAGTATCTTGGAATTTCACGTATTGCAGTCTCTTCAGCCCCTTTTTTTATTTCAACGAAAGAAAGTCCCGCTTCAAATCTACGTACAATAGAAGAAAGGATAGCCTGTATTGGTGCTTTACCTTCAACTGCAACCTTAGCTGATTTTATGTCATTCTTTTCCAATGCTGAAGCAAATTCAGCAAGAAGCTGGCTTCCATTAAGACGGCAGGTTCTAAAATAAAACCACGCTCTTTCCGCCATTACCGCAACCCCAGCAGCGAATATTACCAGGATGACCCACATGAAGCTTCCACCCTGAACAAAAAACCTAGCAATCTGTTCCCACATATTTTCAATCTCCTTACGATTTTTATTTACAGTCTGTTAAAATACGAATTT
>JAEUSG010000008.1 GCA_016788315.1 Fibrobacterota bacterium
TTTTAGCTGCAGGAAGCTATGAAGTTTACATGACGGCTAATGGTTATGCTCCTTCTGCTCCCAGGACTTTAACAGTAACAAATGGTGCGGCAACAGAAAGCACATTCGAACTTACACCTCTTGATAGACAGTTTGGATATAGAGTGATTATGAATTTCAATCCAGGTGATAAGACGCTGGAAAAGGTTAATATTCAGGAGATGATTGGCGCTGCTGATGGCCGTACCTATCCAATCGGTTCCGGTGGTTTTGCTGTTATAGATTTTGGGGATTCTGTAAAAAACATTACAGGAGTTGATTTTGCGGTTCGAGCAGGTAACGGCCTACCGGAAGGGTACAGCGTTGAAGTGGCCAAAGATTGGACAGGGCCATGGACAGCCATAGATACAGTATATGGCTCTGCCGCATTTGATTTATCTGTAAAGAGTGTAGATTGGTTCAGATATCTTAAAATCCGTGATGATGGCGATGGTGATACGCTTGATCCTGATGCCGGTCTGAATATTGATGCTGTTGAATATTTTAAAGTACAGGATTTGTCTGCTCCTTCGGCGCCATCAGCTTTTACAGCTGCTGCAGCAGGTTTTGATCGGGTAAATCTAAGCTGGAACAGATCGTCAGACAGTGAATCTGATATAGCCACGTATGAAATTCTGCGGGATGATGCTGTTATTGCCGAGTACAGAGATTCGTTATTTTCGGATTATTCGCTGTTGTCCGGTACTACATACCGATATAAACTCAGAGCAAAAAATAGCCGGGGAGTATACTCACCATACGTCGAAGTAAGTGTAACAACCCCGAAAGATACAACCGCTCCAAAGCTCCTTTATGCTTATGTAAAGGATAGTGCTGCAATTGTTTTACGGTTCAGTAAACAATTGGACAGCGCCAGTGCGGTGAATCTTTCAAATTACAGCGTATCAGGAGGCGTAACGCTGCAAGGAGCGACTCTTTTAAATGGAAGTATGGGGATCGTTTTATCAACGAGTTTACTTAAAGCTGAAACAGAGTATAATGTAGATGTCACATCTGTCAAAGATAGGATGGTTCCTCCAAATATTGCTTCGGGTCTCTCAGGCAGTGCAGTGTATATGCCGGGACTGGTTGGTATGTGGAGATTTGGTACCGTTAATGGTGATACTGTTTATGATGAATCCGGTAAAGATCATCATGGAGCGCTTTTGGCAGGTGCAAAATGTGCTTCCGATGCCGGCAGAGCTGCACTTACACTTGATGGAGTAGATGACGGAATGGTTGTGGCAAATTCATCCTCCTTGAATTTTGCCAGGAAAGATTTTACAATAGCTTGCAGAATATATGCAGACACATTACGGACTAAGATGGCTCTTGTTGAAAAAGCATATAATTCACTGGGATTCCGGTTTCTAACCAGCGATCTTGATGCTGACAGAATAAGATTTGTGCGTGGAACAACCTTTACAACAGGGGTGCAGTCAAATGACCTGTCTCTCGCGAAAAGAAAGTGGATTCATATCGCCGCTGTAATCGATTCAGGAATTGTTACGATGTATGTTGATGGTGCGGTGTCCGGAAGCGGACCTCTTGCAGCAGTTGATGCCTCATCTTCAAGCGACCTCTATGTTGGTATTAAGGGCTTTGCATCCTCTTCGGTAATTCCATTTAAAGGAAAGATAGATGACCTTTATATCTTTGACAGAGCAATCGGTCAGCAGACTATCATAGCACTTGCAGCTGGAAGCGATACCGGGCATGTGGGTAGTGAGTTTGTTGCAATTGAAGATGGTTCAGAAGGGGTAACCGTTTCTCCAAACCCATTTAATCCCAGTGCGTCAATATATGTAAAAGCTGCAGCTGGCTTTGCAGGTAAAATCACCATTTATGATATCAATGGAAATAAAGTGATAGAGCTTCACAATGGAGCTTTTCAGCAAGGTCTTAATAGATTTGTCTGGGATGGACGTGATCATGCGGGCAGAATGGTATCATCAGGCGTGTACTTGCTGAATGTCTTCGGCTCAGGAAAGACTTTCCGTAAAGGAATAATATTAAGCAGATAGCAGTTATTTCCTCGGACCGTATACAGGTGGCGGAACACCCGACTCATATGCGCCAAGGTCTGCTGCCTTGCCCTTGAAATCATTGTTTATGTTCGGTAGTCTCAGTCCTGCATCTATAGCTTTTGATTTTGGGCGCAATGTGAGATCAAAAGAATCTGGCATACAGATGTTTTTGGAGTTTTCCGGAGCAGGTGTTGACGCTTTGATAAAAACATCATAATCGATTAGTCTGCCATTTCGCTCGTGACCTGTTGCTATCGAGAATTCTTTCAGCGATGCATATTTCGTGTGTTTTGTTGATTTGGAAAATTCATAATCTGCAACTTTGTCAGGGCTAGGTGATTTCCAATGTATAAATGAGCTGTTTTGATTGGGTCTGTAGCCGTTATAGTCAAATGATGTGTAGTTTGTAAATGTGCCTGTTCTCACGATTGGTCTGTCCGGCGTGTTTGTTCCAAGAAAAAGGTTATTCCTAAAGTGTGCATTTGAGTATAGTGCCCCGCTCGACCACCCGAATTCAGCAAGAAACGTGTTGTGGTAAACAATCAGGCCGGATGGATTATTGTTGAATTTTAATGCACCGCCTTCAGGTATGTTAACTGCAATATTTCTGATAAAGTAGGCAGGTCCACCATATATTGGCTGTGCAGAATATGCATGATGTGCAGAATTGTAGCCGCGATTCCTGAATACGCGTATGTTTCGAACGCCGCCGTCCGCTTCTATGAAATCATCAGAGGTCATGAAGATATCGTTGTTATAAATATCGATGGAATATGCATGCATTGCAGAATTTGAATCGGGGAGACCGTGTGTGCAAACGTCAATTCCATCATGAAAATAAGAGACTCTGTTATGTGCAATAACATGACCTCGACCATAAACTTTAACAGCGTAGTATGAATGTATACTGCTCCTGCCTGCTGCAGCAGCTGCTTTACCATTCCAGCCATGAACATAAGCTGTATCACCACGTCCTTTAAAAACATTGTCAGTAATTGTAAAATATTCTGATCCGGAAAACTCTGTAAGCACCCCTATGCCGATATTCTCAAGGCGGCAATTTCTCACAGTTAAACCACTGCATCCTTTCACATCTTTCAGACCGCCATAAAATGCTATCTCCGTGTTCCTGATGGTAAGACCGTCGAAAATGAGATAGTCTGCAGCCATAATGTCAAATAATCGGTAGCATCCATCACCGTCAAAAACTACTTCACCATCTCCAGCGGATTTGATGGTGATGGGTTTGTCAGCAGTTCCGCTTTTTGTAAACACATATGTTCCATGGAAAGGAATACCATATGGGTCGGGATAATCATATCTGTCAGCTTTATAAACGCCGTTATGTATCAGGATAATGTCTCCCGGCTGTACTCTTGGCGGTGCTGTTACTGACCAGTCAGCATACCCATGTCCATAATAGGCCTCTTTCAGACCGCTGAATGATGGTTCGATTCTACTACCGGTGTAACCTGGAGGGTAGACGTGAAGGGTGCGTCCATTGGCATAAGCTTCAGGCTCTTTTCTCGTGGTGAATTTTAAGAGATGTTCATTGTTGCCTTCCATGCCGTCCGGATCATGTAAGGTCAATTTTGCTTCATATTCAGTTCCTGGTGACAGATCGAATAGACTACCGGCAAATGAATTAGCTGTTGTAAATTTTTGATCCAGTTCTCCAATTAAAATTACCTCATTGCCTATACGCAGAAGAGGTAAACCTTCCTGCCAGGCTTTTTCGCCACTCTTACGATAATGGAGCGATACTGAAGAATTGCGGTTATCATCACCGGAAATTAACCAGTTGAAGCCGGCGCAGATAAAAGTAGGGTGTTCAACCACCGGGTTTTGAAGAATGGTTGTAATAGTTGAGCTATATGCAAAGGCAGTTGCCAGGAGTATGGTAATGGATGTATTGATAAAATTGGAACGGAATTCCTTTGGTGTGGTGCCGGTCTGTTCCTTGAAAACACGTCTGAAGTGGTCAAGAGAGGCAAAGCCTACCGACAAACTTACATCTGTGGCAGAGAGATTGCCGCTTTTCAGAAGCTCAATGGCTCGATCAATTTTCAGTCTGTTTATGAACTGAACCATTGTATATCCTGTAGCCTCTTTGAAGATTATTCCAATCCACGTTGATGTGAGTCCAAGATGTGCTGCTACGTCAGACGGTGAGATGTTATTCGGAATGTTTACAAGCATGAAGTTCTGCGCTCGTTGAACGATATGGCGATGTTTATGGTTCTCTAAATTGATGATAATTCCGTTGTCGCGGAGCTTCTGCAGCAGGCTGCTCTTCGATTCCTGTTTTTTGGCTCTTTGTCTATATACAAGAAAGGCAGAAAATGCAAAGCAAAGCAGGATAATGACAAAGTTAAGATGGTGACTCTTTCGTGCCGAAGCTTTTTTCAGCACAAAGTCATCGTTCGAAATTACTGTTAATGGCTTTCGGTAAAGATAGGAACGCTCGTTTTTGTTATTCCCTTCCATGTAGCCAGTAATAAACCATTCACCTGGTATCGCTTCCGGCAGTAGGGAGAATCTCACTCTGCAGCTTTTTTCAATAGTATCAATTTTGAAATAGCTGTCACTGTCGTTTATGTATAGATGACGCTGTCCGCTGACTCTGATGCTTCTGCCCTTAATATCTTCACGTGATGCATAAATCCACGGTTCTCCGCCGATCGAAAAATTAAATATGTAGTTTGAAGTTCTGTCGAAATAACCACCCTTACTGGAGGGAGCGCCAAATGTGTATGACCTTCTATGGAGCTGAACAACCAGAAAACCGGCATCCGTCCGGTTTCCTTTCGCTTTCAGAATGTATGATCTGCCGGAGGTTATAGTGTCTGTTGTCGAACCGCTCTCTTCGTCAATTATCCAAATGTCAGCAACTGAGAATGAGGGGGCAAATGGTTCGTAATAGCTGACATGGAAAGTTGTTCTGTTGCTCCAGTCAGAAACCAATCCTGATTTGGCAGTGGTTTTTAACTGTACATAATAGGTACCTGTATCAAGTGGAAATTCCATTCTGTAACCATTACTGTCAGCAGTGACGTCACGGGAAAGGATGCAGTTATCTTTTATTGTATCAGCAAAAATCATGATACTCAGTAATGAGTCAGATGGCTTGAAGTTGTATCTGAAAACAGGATAGGCAGAATTGTTCTTTTCAATAATGACAGTTGGAGCCATTGCTGATGAGTTTACGATGTTTAGATAGTCAGAAGAGATAATATCATCAAGATAGAGGGCGTATTTAAAATCGCCTTTTATTGAACTTTCAAGGTTGCCGACTGTCATAACAGAGAACTGACCCGATGTCTGTTTGACTGGTAAAATGGCTATAGTCTTTTCATTGACCATGATACGGCATTCATCATCTTTTCCGGCCATTGAAAAGATTATTCTAACGGGTTGGTTTACCGGTATGATAGTTTTTGCAGATTGCTTTGAAATTGAAGAGTTAAAGTATAAACTACATATTTCCGGCGATGGAATAAACAGAGAACAGGAGAGCAGCAGGTTATATTCTGCCGGTGTTTTAGTTGTGTCGTAGGTTTCCAGTTTAAGGAACTGTATGCTGCCCGTTCCGCTATTATTCGCCGGCTGACCTGCCATAAAGGTTAATCCCATATTTCTAACAAACGGGAACAAAGGCCTTAGTCGAAAATATCCATCCGCTGAATCTGTAAAACAGACTGCATTTGATGAATTCAGTCGACTTATCTCAAGTCCTTTCATTTCAGTGGAAAAAAAACTTTCGCTGCTTTTCTCAAAACCTTCATGATA
>JAEUSG010000018.1 GCA_016788315.1 Fibrobacterota bacterium
AATTATTGGCAGATTCATTGTGTAAAGGTGCTTCCGCGAAAGACAATGTTAAAAGGATACACGAATGGTTAACCAAAAATATTAGATATAGTTATGAACCATTTAGACAGTCAGCATACGTGCCTCAATTAGCACATGATGTGTTGTCAACTAAAATTGGTGATTGTAAAGATATGGCTTCTCTTGGTCAATACCTCTTTGGTAAGGCTGGCGTAAAATCATGGCTGACTCTTGTAAATACGCAAGTAAAGGCAGATGGCTCACGCGCTTTAATAGGGCCGGATTTTAATCACTGTATTTTAGCATGGGACGACGAAAATCAACTTAAATTCATTGACTTTACATCGCCATACATGTCGATTAACTCCCTGCCCTCGGGAAACCAGGGAGCAATTGCTTTGGTTGTGGGGAAAATCGATACTTTGATTAAACTGCCGTATGATAGAGTAGAAAATGCTTCATACTACAGAGCCATTGATGCCTCTATCGACTCTGTTGGCTTTTTATCTTCCACGAACAAAACAATCAGAACAGGAAGATATGCTGCAGCTTTTAGAAGTAGATATAGAGATGTTTCTCCTGATAGACAAAAGGTTTTAATGCTTAAGTCTTTAACGGCAGACTATAGCGGGATTGTACTGGATACATTTATTACCGGCGAGCTCAATCAGCTAACGGATAGTGTTACATATGTATACAAATATCATACGCCATCTGCAGTGGCAATAAATGGTAATATTGCTACATTGCAAATTAAGATGCCTGATGAGATATCACCCAATGAATTTCCTCTTGAAGAAAAAAGAACACGGCCATTAGATCTTGAGGGCACTTACCTTACAGATACACGATATGATATGATCTATAAATTGACATTCAATCGCAAGTGGAAACCTGTTACCGTCCCCAAAAATGTAACTATTTCCAGTCCCTATGGGAAATACAGTTTAAGTTTTACTACTAAAGCAAATGAGATTACATGTGTCAGAGCAGCTGAATTTTATTTCAAGGATGT
>JAEUSG010000163.1 GCA_016788315.1 Fibrobacterota bacterium
TAGCAACTGGTGATTATACTGGCAGTGATTCAGGTGCAAAAAAGAAAATTCTGGATCTCAGACGTTCAACATAATGGGGACAATATGTTTTTTATTCCGGCAATAGATTTAATGGGCGGTAAATGTGTCCGCCTCATAAAAGGCGAAAAGAATGCCCGAACCGATTATTCAGACGATCCTGCAGGAACTGCACTTGAGTTTGAAAAGGCAGGAGCAAAATGGATACACGTTGTAGACCTTGACGGTGCTTTTGAAGGCGTTCGAAAAAACAGTAGTACTATAATGCGTATAGTCAACAGCGTTAAAGTCCCAATTGAGGTCGGCGGCGGAGTAAGAACCATCGAAGATGTAAGGACACTGCTTGAATTAGGTGTTTCCCGTGTAATAATAGGTACCGCCGCAGTAAACAATCCTACGCTTGTTGAAACTGCAGTAAGGAGATTCGGCAGAGAGAGAATCGCAGTTGGCATTGATGCCCGCGATGGAATGGTAGCCGTCAAAGGATGGATAGAAGAAACAGAGATGACTGCTGTTGACTTAGGGAAAAGAATGAAAAGCCTTGGTGTTGTTACTGTAATTTATACTGACATCAACAGAGATGGAATGCTCGGTGGACCAAATATTCAGGAAACTTTGAGGTTTGCTAACAAAACAGGATTGTCGGTAATAGTTTCCGGCGGTGTTCATTCGATAGACGATATAAAAGCAGTAGCTGCTGAAAAATCTCCGCTGGTAGTCGGATGTATATCTGGTAAAGCAATCTATGAAGGGAAGTTTTCTGTTGCAGAGGGAGTCACCGCTGCAGAGGGGGGCGCTGCTGGATGATTGCAGATAGAAGCGGTTTCTCAAAAGTTAAGCGTGTTGTAGTTAAAGTAGGAACTTCTCAGTTAACTGATGATAAGAACATGGTAGTTCCCGAAAGAGTCAAAAGAATAGCAGCCCAGCTTGCTGAACTTCATAAAAATGGAACAGAGGTTCTATTGGTTACATCTGGTGCAGTCGGGCTTGGTCTAGGAATAATTGGTGCATCTGAATATCCTAAAACCCTTTCCGAAAGACAGGCATTAGCCGCAATGGGACAGAGCAGGCTTATGCATATGTATGAGGTCAGTTTTGCCAAATTCGGCCTTCGCATTGGACAGGTAATTCTAACAGCACAGGATATACATACCCGCGAACGTTATATTAACGTCAGAAATACCTTTCTAAAGCTTCTTGAATACAAGGCTATACCTATTGTTAATGAGAATGACACTGTTTCGGTTGAAGAGATAAAGTTCGGCGATAATGACACTCTTTCTGCCAATGTTGCTCTATGCGCTGATGCAGACCTTCTTATAATCTTGACTGATACCGATGGACTATTCGATAAAAACCCTAAGCTCCATAAAGATGCAAAACGCATTGCCTCGGTGCGCAAAATCGATGCTTCACTTGAAGCTCTTGCAACAGGAACAGATAAAGTAACAGCTATAGGCGGAATGACAACCAAGCTTCATGCAGCCAGAATTGCAGCACAGGCAGGCATCGGCATGGTAATCGCCTGCGGATATGACGATAATATCATTCCGGATGTACTTGCCGGAAAGGATAAAGGTACCTATTTTGTACCGTCCGCTAGAGGCCTCTCGTTGAAAAAGAGATGGTTCGCACATACAAGAAAGAAAAAAGGGGCGATAGTCATTGATGATGGCTGCCGTGATGCCCTTGTAAAAAAGGGGCGAAGCATTCTGCCGGTAGGGGTACGAGATGTAAAAGGCTCTTTTGAAAAGGGTGACTCAATTACTGTTCTCGATTTGTCCGGATCGGTTATAGGTGTGGGTCTTTCAAACTACAGCGCCAAAGAGGCGACGCAGTATGCCGGACAAAAATTTAAGGATGAGATCATCCACAGAGACAATTTTGTCAGGAGTTATAATGAATCTTAAACAGTATGTTAAAAATATAGCAGTAAAGGCTAGAGCAGCATCACGGTCACTTTATGCGGTTCCCTCTAAAAAAAGAAACAGAACACTGATTACTGCAGCAAATCTTCTTGAAAAAGAACAGAAGATATTGCTGGCAGCTAATTCTAAAGACATTTCAGCTGCTGTTAAAAACAAATTATCATCAGCAATGGTTGATAGACTTACCCTGAATGAGAAGCGAATTAAAAATATTGCTGATGCTTTAAGGGCAGTTGCAAAACAGCCGGATCCTGTTGGGCTCGTCGATTCATCTGTGAAAAGACCTAATGGA
>JAEUSG010000025.1 GCA_016788315.1 Fibrobacterota bacterium
GCCGCTACGTGGTACTTGCGACCGGGAAGAACACCGCTACTCACAACTCTATACGATGTCTCGTTCGACAAAAGATCAGCAGGATACAGTATCTCCTGACCAGGTATCTGAAGGTTAGGATCCAGAACATGAGCATCTGAAGTATCCCACATAACCTTGATACGCATAGTCGAACGGTCACGCTGCGGAATAGCATCAAGATTACCTAGCTTATACGTTATATAGAGACCATTAAGAAGCTGTGTATCGGTCGGACGGGCTGCGTCTATAGTGACAGCTGACATGTTAACGGCTACACGGTCTGGAGTAAGAGGCGTCCGGCAGTAAACAGTGTTAGTATCCTGCACTATACGTGAATAATAACCATTGATACTTGAAACAGACACAGAGAGGTAAATAGTTGAATCACTAGGAAGATGGTCTATAATTCCAGTCCATTTTCCATCAACAAGTGACGTTCGGATATCGATAAGAGTATCCCTGAATGTACTCGAATTCATTGTTGTACCAGCGCTGAGAACAAAACCTGTATATCGCACATAAAGTTTTATCTTCGTACTGTCAATAGCTGGATTATATGTCGGAAGTGCGTTAAAACCTGATATGGTTACCCGAAGTTTAGTTGGCTCTCCCCAAAGCGTATCTGCTGTTAATCTAAGAACATTAGGCGGAGCCTGTCTGGTTACAAAAGATTTCATATACTTAATAACGGTATCAGGTCTGCACAAGTTGGTCGAAGAATCCATGCAAACAGCGGCAAAATGATAGCGGGTATTTTCTTTTAGTCCTGTAAAGATCATATCAGATGAAGTATCTGCATAAATAGGGCCTAGAAATGGATGGATTGATGCAACATATGGATAGCTAGCATAACTAGACAATGTGTCTCTATTTGAAAAAGCATTTACAATTATTGAGCTATCTGTACCAAAATAGACCCAAATCTTCTTCAATTTTGATTCTCTAGCCTGACCTCTAGAAAAAGGAGAATAAACCTTTATACGTAAAGAATCAGTGCCGATAGTAGTACCGTTTATGGTATCAGAAATAGAGAAACCGAGTTGTGGTGGATATAAACCTTGGAGTATTGGCATAGCTCCGTTAATAGTTGGATCAATATTGGACCAGTTTACATTTCCATTGCTCTGTTTTATTCCAACAGCTACAGTAAAATAGTAATATGTCTTGGGAACGTCAGCAGAGAAGTAACTATCTGGTGATGTTGAACGTGTATATGCAGCATCTTCTTTTGAATATGGGTTTCGCACATATCCCGAGGTGTCTCTAAATATCCTTATAGTGTCAATATTTGCAGCTAATGCTGACTTGTTAAGTATTTTAACCTTTATGGTTCGGAATCCCGGAGTGTGGAGAGTATCCAATGAACACTCAAGACGTAGTGGATTTGAAGGAGCTGGAACACACGCTCCTATATGACGAGAACCACTTGTCTTTACGCCATAAAAATCGCTCTTCCAGATGGAATCAAGCGTAATAACATCCACTCCCCCCGTAGCTCCCAGAGAAGATAATGCAATTTTGTGCATAGACATCCTAGCTGGAATGGTATCAAGCCACTGGATTGAATTATTTAAATCTCTGATATTGCCTGCGGAATCGTTAAGTAAAAACCCAGTACGAGAAATTCCATAGCCGGTATATGGCGTAGTTGAGCTGTCGACTAGGTTGTTTATATAAGTCATCTTACTTACCATTCCATGACCGGTCCAGTAAGAACGATCCCTCCATTTGTAGAATGTGTTATTAAGAAACATCATTCCGCCGGAATAGTCCATTTTCGACATATTTAATGAATAGCCGTTAAATCTGTTGACTCTATGAAACACATTCCCAGCAAATACTACATTATCAAAGGGAGTCGTAGAACCATTCCCTAAATTAAAAATCCTATCTAGATATCTTCTTCCAACTGTAGCATAGTCAGTAGAATCCATACTGTAAAAAAGATTGTTTGTTAAGGTCAAACCTCTTACATTTGTAAGATTACCAAGGCTAAACACGCAAGAGTTTGAACTAGTTTCTTTTGTATGCAAGACTGATGTAAACTTGATTCTTTCTATGGAAAGGTGGCTACAAGTGTGATAATTGTTAATAGCATAGATATTATTCATGTATGCACCACCTCTCGACTGCGGTACGGTAGTCGTAAAAGGTGTTGCACCAGAAATTGCAAGATTCATCACAGCGAGGCTTTCAGGATTACTATAATGGGATTCAATTTTTATACTTCTATCTTTACCAGGTGAAAAAACAATATTCAAAGCATTTCTTTCACCATTCCCGTATCCATCAACAACAGCTTTATCCCCCCAATCGCTCATGTGATTACCAGGCAACAATCGAATATTGTAAAATCTGGAAAGAATAGCTCTAGTATTGCCAGAAGTTGTATCGGTAGTAGGCAATATCCTTGACTGCGAATGTGTTACGCCCTTTTCAAGCATTATGATCTGACGCATACATCTATCAATAGAAGTGAATGCAGTAGATGGCGTCATAACTGTTTTGAAGGTAGCAACGTCAATAACTGATGTATGTCTTTGATCATCAGAAGCAAGACCGGTGGGTTTCACGTACATTACAACGGTATCAACACCTACGCCTGGAACATTTAGCGTTGTTGATGTCGTGCCAACACCTGACCATGAAATAGAAATAACACCTGAACCATTAATTGAAACACTAAGATTGTTTCTTGTGTGATCTGATGAGTCTGTTAACACAGGATTTTTCGTAGCCTCGAACATCTCCTCCCAGGTTAACCCATTATCCCAAGTAACCTGTGACATAACTCTACCTGAATCACTGATATAGAAAAGATAAAGCTTATTCTTTTGATATGGATCAGCAAGTAAACTGTATTTTGTACTAATGTCAGATGAGAAAGTTTTTAATTCCGGTAACGTTCTGTATGTTCCGTTAATGGTAATATTTGTTCCTGTAGGACAATCTCGTGCATTAACCCACAAACGAAGTCTTGTATCGTAATACGATTTTTCATCTTGGCGTCCTCTTATCTCTATTCTTTTGCCATTTACTATCAAATAATCATAGTCCCATAAACCATCTAGACCTCTGAAATTTGGTGTAGTCCCGGAACTTGGGTTCTGACCAAGGGAACCAACGTGAATAGCGATAAGGGTATCACGTAGAACTATATTGCCTCCGGGAGCTCCTGTGTAGTATTCAAGAGTATCGACAATAATTTGAGTATCATTTCTAAAAAAATACCACGCCTGATTTCCAAAAGTAGTCCATTTATATGAAGTATCCCGAATATAGCCTACAGAACCTATTTGCGCTACAACAGTGTCTCTTGAGAGAAATCTGGCCTGATATCTTTTTACCAGATGAGTGTCTACTGATGCTCCTCTTGTGTTGACATGATAAAATGAACTATCAGCACTGTTCCAATAAACATAATGGTCAAACCCATTCGATGTAACAGGCCCCTTTAAAGCAAAGA
>JAEUSG010000032.1 GCA_016788315.1 Fibrobacterota bacterium
CATTATTGCTGAAGGCAACCCCAATGTCATCCTATGTGAACGGGGAATAAGGACATTCGAGACATCAACAAGAAACACTCTTGACCTTTCGGCTATTCCGCATATTAAGAAAAAGAGCCATCTGCCCATTATCGTCGACCCCTCACACGGAACGGGCATTCGCGATTACGTGATTCCGATGAGCAAAGCAGCAGCAGCAGCCGGAGCCGACGGTATTATTGTTGAAGCGCACTGTGATCCGAAAAATGCATTGTCCGACGGTGCTCAGTCGCTTACGCCGGAAATGTTCAGCCAGCTTATAAGGGAGCTGACACCTTTTGTCAATGCTACAGGAAAGAGTATCTGCTGATTAAGATGACCTTTTAGATTTCCGCCACACTCTGGGGCAGATACCATAGTTGTCAAGAAACTGCCTGTTAAAATTAGAAAGTGTGGCATAACCTGTTGATAGAGCAATGTCAAGAATTGACTGACGGCTGTTTGTAAGAAGCACCGCTGCAGCTTTTAATCTAAGCTGTTTGACATAGTCCTTCGGTGAACAACCTACCGCTTTATGAAAGAGTTTTCTGAAATTTGATTCGCTTGCATTACATGCCGCCGCGAGATTTTCCATTGAAATGTCTCTGCTGAAATTCTCAGCAATATATTTCAAGGCTGGAGTTATCCGATTCAGCTTTTCATGTCTGCCGGGTATTACAGCCTGATGTCTGCTGTCTGCATGCATTCTGTGAAGCATAACCATCAAACTCCACACTCTGGACCGGATCATAGACTGAAATCCGTCAGCTTTTTCCGCACTCTCCTCTATTATTGACTTAATAGTACTGCAGATCTCCGGCTGCTGATCGCAGTTTATAATGTTTTCGAAACCTGCGCCGCTTAAAGAATCCGCTTCAAGGAAGCGTTCGTCGGAACCGGCATTTGCCGAAAGAAGAGCAATTTGATCGAAATTAAGAAAGCCCCACCGCGTCACCCCTCCCGGATTTGCCGCCGTTATGTGAACTTCATGGTTATTAATAAGAAGTGCATCCCCTTTCTTGTACGGAAGGATTTTCTCTTCGACAATAAAGACACCTGTTCCATCATAACAATACCCTATTTCAAGGCAGTCATGAATGTGCGGTTTTATATCAGGCGTTGAAGAGCGTTCTTCAAAATGGGGTGTTGAGACCGGAAAATTGCGATCCAGTTTGATTGGGGCGTAACTTTCCTCCGAAACGGCTATGTTTGATTGAAAACGCATAGTTTATTGCCTGTTTTAAGGAAGATTAAATCTTTTCGATACAATATATTAAAAGCGAACACACAATAATGAAAGGATTTTTTATGAAAGCTGCATTCCTATCAACTAAAGGATTCGAAATTAAAGAGGTCGAAATACCTTCATACAATCATGATGAAGTACTAATCAAATCCACAGGTTGCGGTATTTGCGAAGGAGATGTCTTTCAATACAATACCAGAAACAATCTGAACGAAGAGATTTTACTGGGCCATGAAGGAAGCGGTGTCATTGTGGAAATAGGAAAAAATGTCAAAGGGTTCAAAGTGGGTGATCGTGTAACCTCACTCGGCGGAAAATATGCTGAATACTTTGTTGAACACCCTGATAACCTGGTACTTCTTCCGCAGGAAATTGATCCATTGTCTGCCTTGGGTGAACCCATTGCCTGTTTTGTTCATGCGTCATCACGCTTCGGTACACAAAAGGGTGACCGAGTTGCCGTTATTGGATGCGGTTACATGGGCACAGGCTGTATAGAAATGGTAAAAATTCAGGGTGCCGGCGAAATAATAGCCATAGAACCTCTTGGCTGGAGAAGAACACAAGCTTTGAAATGCGGCGCAACTTCATCATACGATCCAACAGGAAAAACAGCTGATGAAATACTTGCAGATCTTGGAGAATTTGACATTGTTATTGAAGCTGCCGGTGCGGCGCAGGTTATAGATACCTGCACAGCTCTTGTCAAGCAGCACGGAACAATTGTACTTGTCGGATACCATCAGTCAAACAATGGTGCCAGAACTGTTGATATGAAAACTTGGAATTTCAAGGCAATCAATGTCATTAATGGTCACGTAAGACGTAACAATGAAAAAGCAGTAGCTATGAAACAGGGTATGGAACTGCAAAGTAAGGGGCAGTTAAAGTTTGACAACATGATTGAGTACTATAAAATTAATGATATCAGCAAGGCATTTGAATCACTGAATGCGAAAAAGGAGGGGCTTTACAAGGCCGTTCTTTCCTTTAACTGAGCCGTTTGGTATTATTATCTTTTAGTCCGGGTTAAATTTACCACTCAAACTAAGAGATAAAGATAATGGTTGTAATAATCTTTTTGATGGCAGTTTTTGCTTCTGCGCTGGAACTGCCTTCAATTTTTTCCAGCCACATGGTTCTGCAGCGTGAATTCAACACACCAATTTGGGGTAAGGCCTCTACCGGTGAAAAGATTACCGTCTCTATTTCGAATCAGACGAAAACAGCACTTACCGGTCAGGACAGCAGCTGGTCAGTTAACCTTGACTCTATGAAAGCGGGCGGCCCGTTTGTTCTAACAGTAAAGGGTAAAAAAGATAAGAAGGTCTTCAACGACATAATGATCGGCGATGTCTGGCTCTGTTCAGGCCAATCAAATATGTGGATGCCTGTCAAAAACCTGAAAAACATTCCCGATTCAAATGCGCCAGCTGAAAATTCTTCTTTAAGGCTCTATTCTGTCTGGTCGCCTGAGAATTCCGAATACGGCCAGCCTCTGAAATGGACAAAATGCACAAAGGAAGCTGCATTGTCATTTTCCGCCGTAGGTTACTACTTCGGGAAAAACCTCCAGCCCTCAGCTGGTGTTACAGTCGGCCTCATTTACAATGCTATGGGCGGCTCTGTTCCTGAAGCGTGGCTTCCAAGAAGCTACCTGGAACAGAATCCGAAACTTCGTCCAATAATCAATTTCTGGGATTCCATTATTGTCAAATATCCCAACGCTGAGAAAATATTCTACGACAGCTGCCTGAATAAGATCAGAGCAAACGCACTTAATGGGAAAGTTGATTCATCATTACTGGAGAAAAACAAAATACTTCCATTCTTTACAAAAGCACTGCGCTTCTATATGTTTTTCCCTGAAATTCTCTACAAGAACCAGCTTGAACCCATCTTACCATTCGGTTTAAAAGGTGTGGTCTGGTATCAGGGAGAATCAAGTGCTGAAAGAGCAGCGCAATATTCAGAACTTTTCCCCTTAATGATAAACGGCTGGCGAAAACTCTTTAAACAGGATAATCTCCCCTTTGTCTTTACTCAGCTTCCGAATTACGCTATAAAGGGAACTTCATGGCCGGAACTCCGCGATGCACAGAATAAAACACTCTCTTTGCCAAATACATCAATGGCTGTAACTATAGATCTCGGAGAACTGAAAGATATCCATCCGAATAACAAATGGGATGTAGGCAGACGGCTTGCTTTGACAGCACTGAATAATGTTTACAAACTGCCTGTTGCAGCAACTGGCCCTGTGCTTGGGAATATGGAGATCAAAAACGATACAGTAATTCTCACCTTCAATAACGCGGAAAAGGGACTCATTGTAAAGTGTGATTCCATACACTCATTCACCGTTGCAGGAAACGACAAAGTTTTTTATCAGGCTAAAGCTGTAGTCGAAAAAAATAGAGTAATCTTGAATACCGCAAATGTGAAATCCCCTATTGCTGTTCGATATAATTGGATCGGCGCACCTAGCTGTAACCTCTATAATTCAGACAACCTTCCAACCTCACCATTTAGAACAGATGACTGGCCGGGAGCAACTGATTCTCAACTTGTACCTATAATGAAATGAAAACAAAAGCTGATTTACCCAACCGCTGGACTGAAGAGGCTGTATTCTCTGACCCCTCCTTTGCTCTTTCAATACGCTTTGACAACATGCTCTCTCCTTTAGACTTTCACAGCCACGACTTTTGTGAACTTGTTTTTGTATTGAAGGGAAAAGGGTTTCACCATCTTCGAAAAATCGGCATTGAAGGAGAAAATAAGTTTGAGATAAATGCAGGTGACCTCTTTTCGGTTGATACAACTGTTGAACACAGATACACAAATAAAGAGAATTTGAGCATTATAAATATTCTTTTCCAGCCATCGCTTTTTAAAGATGAGCAGGCTGTACTTGCTAACGTTAACGGCCTTTTCGAATTTCTTGTTGTTGAACCGATGTTCCGCAGTGAAACCAATTTCGGTCAGAAGCTCAATCTTTCGTCCTCAGTACGTTCTGATATTCATAAACAGATTATGCAGCTCCATGATGAGCTCAACGCAAAGAGAAGCGGATGGCAAAGTGCGGCAAGGGCTATCTTTATTCTTCTTCTTGTCAAAATTGGACGAACATATACTGACTCACTAAATGCATCGGGCCAGGAAGTTGAAATGGCCGGCAAAAAAGGGGCTGTTGAGAATGCGGTTGCCTATATGAAAGAGAATTTTGCGAACATCAAATCTCTAAATTCAATCGCTGATAATGTTTTTCTTAGTCCAAACTATTTTTGTCAGATTTTTAAAACTTCTGTTGGAGTATCACCGTGGGATTTTCTAACACGAATCAGGCTTGAAGAGGCAAAACTGCTGCTTGAAACGACAGATAGAAAAATCAGTGATATTGCCGCTACAGTTGGTTTTTCTGATGACAGTTATTTCAGTAAAGTTTTCAAAACGAATTTTAACTGCACACCGCACCAGTTCAGATCAAAGTGATTCTTTTTTACTGAATTTACCATTCTTTAAAAAGTAAATCACCTGATCAATTACATACTCATTTTTCATCATCAATGGATGTGTTGTGTGTATAATAATGTGGTCAACCATTCCTGTTATCTTTGTCGACTCAATGGATACCTTTCCGTCATCAGCACCCTTTATCATCATACTATTAATCCAATTAATGGATCTGTCTCCTGCGATTACGCCCAACTCAAAATTTACCGGACCTAACTTGTTTGGTGTCGAAGAGCTGTCTATACCCAATTCACCGCCGGCAGGGCCGTTTATCAGCTTGTAAAATGACCACTCTTTCAGATTTTCCGCAACTTCACTTCCCTTATTTGGCGGGCCGAGCATCACCACCCGACCTAAATTATTGATAGTTTTCTTAGAAAAATATTCCCGTACAATAATTCCGCCCATGGAGTGAGTGACAAAATTGACTTTATCATATTCAGCAGTATTCTTAAGAATGGGAGCAAGAGCCAAATCTGCTAAATCACTTATGCTGTGCTTTCGTGAATCATAATCCACATTTATAACATTATATCCTTTTCCGGAAAGCACTTTTTCCAGTTTATTAAAACTTTTACTGGTGCGAGCCAGACCGTGAACAAGGATTACACATTCTTTTGCAATCGTAATATTGCAGCATATAAATATGAAAACAAAGATGGTTTTTATAAAGCGTATCACATCGGAAACCAATTAATAATCTGTGATGCTACAATCTCATGGCCAATTTTGTTCGGATGATTACTCTGCGATAATAACCGTTCTATTTTGACATTATTTACTTTACAATAATTAATCATTGCGTTATAACTGTCAACAAGCCCCACTTTGTAAGTTTTAGCAAGGCCTTCTATCTGCTTGACATGCTTATACAGCTCATTGGCTGTCGGTTTTGCAGGGTCAACTGTGTTATCTAAGGTCGGTGTAAGCAGAATGACCTTTACATTCTTCTTTAATGCAAGTTCTATCATTTTAGACCAGGACTTTTTAGCGGTCGCTAATCCTAACCCTCTATCATTAAGACCATAGTCGATAAACAGCACATCCGGCCGATGGTTCAAAACCTCCGTCTCAAATCGTGCTGCCCCTTTTTCTGAATTCTCACCGCCGATAGCTGTAACGATTGTGTTGATAACGGAGAAGGGAAACTTCTGCCGCAGTTCTATTAATGTAAGATGCGGATATGCATTAAGAGTATCAACCGCTGGTGTGCAGAAATAGCCCGATGGAACACTATGACCATGAAATACAAGGTTAACTGTTCTGTTTGCCGGCCATTGAACTTTACAAAGATTGACTGTTTCCAGCAGATACTCTTTAATTGATGCTGCCATTTATTCTCCTTTGAATATTTAAAAATATATACATACTTAAACACTTTACAGTAATATTCTACGGTTCAATCTTAAGATTCTTATACAATACTTTCTTTCATTTTCCCGCGAACTGTACTAAATTTACCCTTAAGGAGAACGTATATGAAAAAAGAGTTCGATGTAGCCTGTATTTACTACCCCGGCTTTCACCCAACACCTTTTATGGAGTCGTGGCACGGCTTCGGATGGGATGAGTGGGGTATTACACAAAGCTGCAAACCCCGTTTTAAAGGACATCGCCAGCCAATTCTCCCAAAATGGGGCCCTTTTGATGAATCTGATCCTGTATGGTCGGCAAAAGAGGTAGAGGCTGCATCAAGTCATGGTATAGATGCATGGATCTTCGACTGGTACTGGTATTCAGGCGTGGAAATATGGAACGAAGCACTGGATAGAGGTTTTCTAAAGGCCAAAAACCGTAAAAAGATGAAGTTTGGTATAATGTGGGCTAACCACACCTGGCAGAACAACCATCCTGCACCACTTACTGGCGCCCTTGAAGACCTTCTTCCAATTCGCCACAGCCCTGAAGATCTGGATCGCGTCGTCGATGTATGGGCTGAGCGATATTTTTGCCAACCGAACTACTGGCGTATTGATGGAAAACCCTGGGTCTCATTCTTTTTACTCACCTCTCTCCTAAACCACTTAGGAAGCCACAAAGGTGTAGGTAAAGCTATTGAACGTATGAAAAAACGTGCTATAAAAAATGGTGAAAGCGGTCTCTATCTTGGTCTTTTTGATTGGGATCCAAAGGTAGCGAAACAGGCTCTCGATCTCGACTTCGACCATGCAACCACATACAATATAGTTCGCGGTAAAGATCAGCCTCTTGCAACACCGCTTGTAGATTATGCCTCTGTTATTGAAACACATATTGAAAAATGGAATTCTTTCAAAGATGCTGACGTGCCTTACTGGCCTGTTGTAACGCAAGGCTGGGATGTCTCGGCACGTGTTCACCCGCATGAAGCATGGCCTCCTACAAAATGGAACTGGCCCTGGGGTCACATTGTTACAGGCAACACACCTGAAAGATTCGGTAAACTTGTTAAAGAGTGCCGGAAATTTATGGCTTCACAGAATCAGAAACATAAGTGCATGGTTATAAACGCCTGGAACGAATGGACTGAAGGATCTGTTCTTCTGCCAACAAAGGATCAGGGAGATCGTGTTCTGAAGGAGCTGAAGAAAGCGCTTTCGTAAAGAAATGCGGTGGTTTCGACCCACGTCTCTTGTCTCACCCTGCGACGCTCAACCACCGCAGAAGAACAAGATGCTCGCTTGCTTTCTTGCTTGCTTTCCTCTTCTGCCTTCTGCTTCCCGTGGGCTGAGCCCATTCTCTTTTAGTTAACTGGTCGAAGCCCACGGGGCTGAGCTCACTCACGTCGGATTACTGGTCGAAGCCCACGTTCTACATCCTATCCTCAACCTCTTCGATTTCCGGAATACCGAATTTCTGAGGAAGCTGATCGTAAATCTCTGCCAGCTTTTTCTTCATTCTTTTCAAGGTCATCTCTTTCTGTACAATAATGTAAACCTCAGTAATTGATGCTCTTTCGTTAAGCGGTTCACTCTGATATCCATTTACAATTCGATGTAAACCGTGAAGACCTTTCTCAAAATATGAGATCAATTCTGTCTTAAAGGCATAATCATCATATGTATAGAACATAGTGAGATCCGACTGTTCACCTTTATAGCTATTTGTTATTGCACCTCTTTCTACAGGTGAAAAGCCCTTAATCACAGTATAAAACTTTTGCCGCGAAACAGGTTTTTGAGTCGTAAGTTTGATTCTTACAGAAACATTTGAGCCGCTTTCCCCTATGACAACTTTGTTATTCTCATCGACATAGCCATCAATACGCTGCATGACAGCAAGAATAGGAATGCCATTTGCAATCAGAAGCTGTGCAGCTTTTGCTTGAAGATCTGTCAATTTGAAGATCCGGTATCCTTTTGACAAAAGCACAAAGGGAAGCACATTTATTTCCTGGGGTATATCCTTTTCAGGAATACCGGTGATGTAATTGACGCTCCTTTTTAAAAACAGAGGAATCTGACCATGCTGTGTCCCTTTACTTTCAGGAAGATTGTCGTATAAAAATCTGTCATCGGGATTCATTGGCGTGGTATCCAATACAACCCGGGGCAAAGGAACCGTAACAGCAGGCGCATCGGGAATAAAGGTCATCATCCCCTGCGTAACAACGCTATCAGACCATTGCGCCGTTTTGGAGAAAAGGGAAGCTGTCATCAATAAAAGTATTATTAGTCTCATAAGACAAAGATTATTCAATTTTAATACCTGTTAATGGCATTTGTTAAGTTCTTATACAATAAAGAGTTACGAAATCAGCCCTTTTTAATATTGCCAGTTTTTTTGTCAGTTTTTTGCCATGAATGATATATATTGTTATTTATATAACCTTTTTACGGGGATAAACATATGAATGGACACGACATAATCTGCCCCTGCTGCAAGGCAACCATTACGGTTAACCTTGATAATGGAAATATCCTGCGACACGAGGAATTTAAAAAGGGACCTGCGCAGTTTGATGACTTCCTTTCCGCACAAAAAAGCCGTAAAGATGCCATAGCGGCTAAATTTGAGGAGTCAAAACTGAAAAGTCAGACCCGTCTCAAATCCATTGAAGAGAAGATTGCCTGGGCCCAGAAAAGGGAACAGGAATAATAAATGAACTTCAGCTTTACCAAAGATCCATATTTCAAAGTCCTGAAGAAAAAAAAGATCGGCGTTCTGATGGGCGGAAGATCTGCGGAACGGGAGGTCTCTCTTCGTTCCGGCCGGGGTGTAATTTCTGCCCTAAAGCGTCTGGGGTTTGATGCAGTAGCACTTGATCCGTCAACATCTCTAGAAAAGAAAATTGCAAAGGCCGGTGTTGAAGTTGCATTTCTTGCAGTTCACGGCCGCTGGGGCGAAGATGGAACGCTGCAGGGCTTTCTTGAATACTCGGGTATTCCCTACACTGGCTCCGGAGTTCATGCAAGCGCTCTCGCGATGAACAAGATAACAAGCAAACGTGTTTTTAAAGATGCATCCATCCCAACAGCCCCTTACTTTCCTATTCATGCTGTAAAGGGGTTCGAAGATAGGCTGCCCTCGCTGAAATTTCCTCTGCTGATAAAGCCGATTAACGAGGGTTCAAGTGTCGGTTGTCATCTTGTAAAAAGTAAAGCTGAGCTTATCAGAGCGGTAAAAAAAGAGGGCGATACATATCCGCGGCTGATGGCGGAGAAGTATATATCCGGCAAAGAACTTACTGTAGGCGTAATCGATATGGGACAGGGTGTTGAACCGCTTCCCATTCTGGAACTAGCACCAAAAAATGCTTTTTACGACTATAAAGCCAAGTATACGGAAGGGGTAACAGATTTCATTCTTCCGGCAAGATTGTCCGCCTCTATGACAGCTAAAATTATGGAATACGCCGTACGTGCCCATGAAGCACTTAATTGTCACGGCTATTCAAGAACAGACTTCATTCTTGACAGTGCAACAAATACCCCCTATTGCCTTGAAACAAACACACTACCCGGTTTAACTGCTCTGTCGGACATACCTGCGCAGGCGCGGGAAGCGGGCATTACCTACGATGAACTCATTTACTGGATCTTAAGAAGCGCATTATCAGCTAAACGCAGCCTTAAGAGGTCTGTTTACGATGATTGACAAACTTGGAACAAAATGGATTGAGATTGACCTGGACAATCTCAACCATAATATCCGTGTAATTTCAAAAAAGGTGGCTCCTGCCGCCGTTATCGGTGTTGTTAAAGCTGATGCCTACGGCCACGGGGCAGTCGAGGTTGCTGAAACTATGGCAAAGTGCGGGGTTAAACTCTTCGCTGTCTCATGTCTTGAGGAGGCCATAGAATTGCGTCGCTCATTCTTTGATAAAGGGATCCTTTTATTCGGAGCACCGCCGGTCTCTCAGATTTCCGATATCATCAATTATGAGATAACACCTACCGTCTGCACTCTTGAATTTGCCTCGGCACTTAACAAGGCTGCTCAGAAACGGAATAAAAAAATCGGCGTACACGTTGAAATAGATACAGGGATGGGAAGAATCGGTCCCTCTTTTGACAATGCAGTTAAATTCATAAAAAGCATTATCAAATTCAAGAACATCTCTATAACCGGTTTATTTTCCCACTATGCAACATCTGATGAAGATGATTCATCTTTTGCATCTGTTCAGACGAATAGATTTGAAGAGCTGTTGAGAGTCCTTAAAAAAGATTCGATAAAAATACCCCTAATTCATTTTTCAAACAGCGGTGCTGTTCTTAATCTGAAAGGAGCAGAATACTCTGCAGTTCGGCCTGGACTAATCAGCTACGGAATCTACCCCTCAAAATTGAAAAAGGGGTATCCGGCTTTAAGAAGTGTTTTCAGCCTTAAAGCCCGAGTTTCATTTGTAAAAACAGTTCCTGCAGGAACTTCGATTGGTTACGGCTGCAGATACGTCACAAAAAAGAGAACAGATATAATCACTCTTCCTGTTGGTTATGCGGACGGTTTTCAGAGACAATTTACAAATAGAGGTACAGTTCTGATAAAGGGAAGGCGCCTACCTGTTGTCGGTTCAGTTTGTATGGATATGATTATGGTTGATGCAGGTCTTTCGTCCGGTATTAAAGTGGGGGATGAAGCGGTTTTTGTTGGTTCACAAGCCAAAGAGGCGATAACAGTCTATGATATCGCCCGTGATTTGGGAACGATACCCTATGAAGTAATCTGCACTATGGGCAGAAGATTAACTCGAGTGTACTTAAGATCAGGGAAAATAGCTTCCATTAAGAGAATGATTTCTGAATTCTAAATTTAGGAGCACAGTATCATGAATTTACGGACAAAAACAATCTTAATGATAAGTGCAACGCTAGTTATTCTTGTTTCTATTCTCTACACAATCATACGAACAATCGTCACAGGTGGTTTCCGTGAAGTAGGCAATGAACTTACCAATGGTTTTTCAATTATTGAAGAGCGTAATGCTGTTCGTAATGTTGAAAGAGTTACAGATGCTCTTAATCTACGTATTGACGGATTAGCAACTAAAGTATCTGACTGGGCCATGTGGGACGACACATACTATTTTGTAAATGACCATAATAAAGCATACATAGAGTCGAATATCAGCATTGATGCTCTTGCTGCACTTGACATTAATGGTATTATTATCTTGAATAAGCGATGTGAAAAAGTCCTTTCTTTATTCATTGATATCGATGCTGAAGATGAAAAACCACTACCTGAAAATTTGGTAAATCTTCTCAATCCTAAAAGTATCCTCCTTAATTTACCTGCCGAGACTTCTGTAGTTTCAGGAATCATCGTTACTTCAACATATCCTTTAATGGTCGTAGCACGCCCCATTGTTAAGAGCGACGGAAAGGGTCCGATAAATGGCACCATGCTGTTTGTCAGATATCTGGACGACTCTGAGTTTAACAGACTCTCATCTGTGACACATCTTGATATAAAACGTTTTGATGCTGGTATTCCGGATATCCCCAATGACTTCAGGAAAGCAGATTCAATAATCAGCAAAACTGGCAAGGCACATATCGTACCTATTTCAAATGATACAATTTCCGGATATACAACAATAAAAGATATTAACAATGCTCCTGCTCTTTTAGTCAGAGTTGATACTTACAGAGACATCCATAAACAGGGAAATGCCACCCTTTCCCAGATGAATGAACATGTCAAGTTTACTCTACTCGCACTTGTTGCATCAATTATCATTATTGGCATAATTCTCGGTTTAGTAATTATCGTTCTGTTAAATAAGTCCGTGATTTCACGAGTAGCCGGGTTAGCTAAAAAAACTATAGAAATTGGTAACTCAGGTAATGTAAACAGCAGAGTAACAGTCAGCGGAAAGGATGAAATCACCACTTTAGCCTCTTCTATTAATAAAATGCTATCTGATCTCGCTGTAACACACAATGAAATATCTGCCCGCAATGCTGAAATGAAGCTTCTTATGAAGACAATTCCGGCAGGACTCTTATCCCTCGATGAAAACTATAATGTAAATCCTGAACATTCATCATATGCCTCTTCTATTCTAGGGAAAGAGCATTTAGCATCGCTGCCTTATGTTGAGATACTGGGTCTAACGGGATCGCGTGTTAATGATGGAATAAATCTTATTGAATTTCTTGATATTATGCGTCAGGAACTGACCTCTGAGACAACCATTGCGTCGCTAAATCCATTTGAGGAGCTGGACATCTATCTGCCTGATGGAACCGAAAGATGGATTGCCATATCCTATCATCTGATTCGCCGTGGCAAAGAAAAGAGCCATCACATACTGGTCCTTTTCCGCGACATTACGGAGGAAAAGAAACTTGCTGCTGAAGTAATAAAATCCAATCGTGAAAATATTCAGCTAAAGGCAATTGCGGAAGACCCGGATCTTTTCAGGGAATTCCTTGTCGAAACACGTCATATTCTGGATAAAGTTGAATTGATGGCGGCAGAGGCAAAGGCGGAAAACCTTCAGATTGATACTTTCAGAGATATCAGCCGCGGTATTCATACTATTAAAGGTGTTGCAGGCAGCTTTGGTCTTGCTGAACTTGTTGATCTTTCCGGCGATCTTGAAGATTATCTCGCCCCATTTCTGGACGATGAGAATGCTTTTACATCCTCTGAACTCGATTCCGTAAGAGAAAGCATCGCAAAACTCAGATCCGCTTTTAATGCTCTACTCGAAAATACAAGACGATTTGTAGATGATGAAATTGATGGAACAAGCGGTATACTTTTAAAAATTCCTTTACGCGAACTTAAACGTTATCAGGCTGACATAGAATCAATGGATATTGAAGATAAGCTTAAAGGAAAGATCATAAATAAAATTAAACATGAGGCATTACATAGAATCAGACAGCTGCAGAATGTTCCGGCTAAAAAAGGGCTGGCCCGCTCTTTGAAAATTGTAAACAGCTTGAAAGAACGTCTCGGTAAAAGCGATGCTGAGTTCAGAATTATTGGAGAGAACACTCCCATTAATGCCGAAACATGTCATGAACTGAACACACCGCTTATACATCTTATAAGAAATGCTTTTGACCATGGTATAGAGAAAAATGAAGAGCGTAAAGCAGCCGGCAAGAATGAAGCTGCACTCGTAACTCTTTCCATTTTTGAAGAAGATCAATTTATTACAATTAAACTTGCTGATGACGGAAGAGGAATCAATTGCAAAAAAGTCGTTGAAAAAGCAATCCGATCCGGAATTTGTACAGAAGCAGAAGCAGCCGTATTTTCAAAAGAGCAGTGTTACGCACTTCTTTTCCATCCAGGTTTTACAACACGCGATACTGTTAGTGACATATCCGGACGCGGAGTCGGCATGGATGCAGTAATGCACTCTGTTCGTGATCGTCTTAAAGGTGAAGTAATTGTTGAATCTGAATTAGGCAAAGGCTCCGTTTTCACTTTAAAAATTCCTTTAAACAACACTTTCTACAGGGAGGAAGAGTAAATGCTGAACAGAAGAAACGCCAAAAGACGTCAACTGATCTATTATCTCCCTGTGCTGTTTTCTGACACAGAAATTCCAGCGGGAAATATCGTTGACATTACTCATGAAGGAATGATGCTTGTCCACACTGAAATCCTCGAAAGAGGTGAATATTATGCAATGAGGATTAATCTTCCTCAAATGGATAGCGGTAGAAAATATATCGATGTAATGGCGCACTGCCGCTGGATTGGTCCTGATTCAAAACCGGGATACAGTCTGATGGGATTCCAGTTTGTTGACATGAAAGAGAAAGACCGTCTTGAGATCATGCGTTTGATTATGGATTACAAGCTGGATACTTAGGACGGATCAGATTCCTGCACCTATTGAGAAAGTCATAAACTTCCGGTCAAGTTTATCCCAGTCGTATGTCTGTATATACGATCCTTTAAATATAAGAGTAGCATAAATTGATAATGGCCATTCCACACCTGCAAAAATTCCTATTCCGCTTCTGACCCCGGAAGTGGTTTCACCATAAAGCACTGATCCCACCTCCTCCTCAACAGACTGAATCTCTATGTGCATTGATGGACCAACTCCTGCAAATATTCTTATCATCTCACTCGATAGTCTTCCGCTCACAAATGCAGTATTAAACTGAAAACTGATCTCTCTGTCTTTAAATTCAATGCTTCTTTCAAATCTGTCGAAATATTTTTCTGTAAAGCGGTAACTCCAATACTTTATTTCAGGAAAGAGGTGTATATAAGGTACTCCGGTCAGTACATCCCCGGAAAGAGATATACCCGCTGTATTTCTCTGGTCTTCTTTACCGCCGTTTACATATTGATTTACGAAATGGAGATTGACAGCAAATCCGTTCCGCCCTACACGCTCTGTCCCTTTTTTCAGGAATTTTTCAGTAGCTTTTTTTGAACTGTCAATCTTAATCTGAGTTGCAGAGTCATTAGAAAATATCTGTGCTGCCGCTGCGATCTGCATTACAAGAATGAAGATGACAGCAGCACTTAATCTCATATCGACTTATGTTCCCGTATCAAGTTCAGAAATTCAGATCTTGTCGCAGGATCGTCATGAAAGCTGCCAAGCATGGCAGAAGTTACCATTACTGAATTCTGCTTTTGTACACCACGCATCATCATGCATAGATGTTTTGCCTCCATTACAACACCGACTCCTTCAGCATCAATAGAATCCTTAAGAAGACGGGCAACCTGCTGAGTAAGACGCTCCTGAACCTGGAGACGTCTGGAAAAGCATTCGACAACACGGGCAAGTTTGCTTACACCGTAAATCTTGTTTTTGGAAATGTATCCAATAAAACACTGCCCATAGAACGGCAGCATATGATGTTCACATAAACTGTAGAATTCAATATTTTTTACAATGATCATGTGGTTGCACTGCTCATTGAAAATTGCTTTTTTAACAACCTCTTCAGGATTCTCTCTATACCCTTTTGTAAGAAAGTCATATGCTTTTGACACACGTTCCGGAGTCTTTAAGAGTCCCTCTCTTTCAGGATCTTCGCCTATCTTTGAAAGAATACCTTTAATTTCGCTCTGAATATCAATCATCTTTATTCCTTTATTAATCTTTTTTTCGATCTACGGTTACTGATACACTTCGGGCAAACCTAAGTGCCCCTGGTTTGTCGACAGTTACTGCTGCACGGTTCACTTTTTCGTCAGATAAACAAATTTCAGCAATTTTTGCTGCCAAAGTCTCTATAAGCTTGTATTCTGACTTCTCAACAAGTGTCATTATACGCTTTTTCATTGTTTTGTAATCTACTGTATCATTGATATCGTCTGATTCTCCTGCCCTACTGAGATCAACTTCCATTGAAATATTCAGAATGATATCCTGCTTTTCTTTCCGCTCCTCCGGGTAAATACCGATTATTGCCCTTAATGCCAGATCACGAATTGTTATGGTATCCATATTCCTCTTTCTTCATTCCAAACTCACCCCCGGCCCTGCGGGCCGACCCCTCTCTTGAAAAGAGAGGGGTAATTAATTCTTCTTTCCTAAAATTTCCCCCCCTCTCTTTTTAAGAGAGGGGGCAGGGGGAGAGTTTATATATTTTCTTAAACTCGTCCGGTACGCAGATGCATCCCGCCGTCAACATATAAAATCTGCCCAGTGACATTGCTGTTTTCCAAAAGATACTTAACTGCATTTGAAATTTCCTGCAGTGTGCCTCCATTTACCATCGGAGCATCGGGAGGAAGCGGCTTCCCGTCCTTTACACTGAATTGTGAAGGAAGTACGGCGCCGGGTGATATGCCGTTTACCCGTATAGCAGGTGCTAGAGAAAAAGCGGTTTCCATTGTAATTTCACGAAGCATGCGCTTACTCAATCTGTAAACCTGAAACTCTTTATGCGGTGCATCAATATTTGCATCAAGCAGATTTATTACAAATCCTTTTTTACAATGATTCGCAAAATCTCTTATAAGAGCAAGTGGTGAAAAAGCATTTATCTGTAGTATTCTTCTGCAGTCTGAAACGCTGTCTGTCAGAGCGCACTTCTCAAAGACAGAGGCGTTGTTTATTATACCTGCAATATTATCATTTAGTTTCAGACAACGCGCCAGCAAACCTGATGTATTTACAGAAAGATCATGCTTTACAGCATAAAAAGGGAGGCCTAAGTCTCTAATCTCTTTTCCCAAAGCGGCAATCTCCCGCGCAGATTTATTGTAGTGCGCGATTACCCCGTAGCCAGCTTCGGCGCATGCAATGGAAACAGTTCTGCCTATTCTGCGTGCCGCGCCTGTAACAAGTACGGTTTTATGAGTTTTCTTCATATTCTCTTTTTTTAAGCAGATCAATATTTTGAATTGCGTCGTGTAAACAGCAGTTTTTTTGCTTTATCCGGAAACTGCAATGTTGTAACTCTGCTGCGGATTGACTTAAGCTGCACAGGATGAGTTGTATCAAAATCAAGCGGCTGACGGCTGTTATTATATCTCTCATCTGTTACTACAACTGTCACCATTTCACTGTCGCAATGCCATGCAAGATATGCGCCGGAACTGTTTTCAGGTGCTGTATAATGAAATAGCTCCAATGCATCAAATGCGGCATATTTTACTGCTTCAATATCTGCAGCCGGATACCAGGCCTTCTGCATCTCTTCCATAATACGCCCTATACCTTCTGTAAATTCCAGAGGATGGGCAGCTCTAAAGACAGAGGGCGTGCCAATGCTGCTGAATTCTTTTTCTAGATCGAAACGGACCAGGGCGCTGTTGTCGCAGAATTCTATGCAGAGAAAGGTGAAATCATCAAGGAGCTTCTGCCCTTCAGTAAACGCCGCTATTGTTTCTCGAAGTGAGATTTTCTGCTCAGCAAGTGTGAGTGCGCTTTTGTCCGCGAACCATTGGATTAATCTTTCCATTCCAAATTTTTCACCCTGAGGATTCATCGCTTCGATAACACCGTCGGTATATAAGAGGAGCCTGTCGCCCTTACTTACAATAATCTCCTTTTCATGGTAATCGCCGTTGCTCATTATTCCAAGAAAGTATCCAGGAGTATGAAGCTTTTCAACCTTACCTTCTGTACAGCGCCATAAAAGGGGCTCAGGATGGCCCGCACGGGAATAACGCAGAGTATTTCTTACTGTATTGAATATAAGATACGCTCCGCTGATGTAATATTCCATCATTAGATTGTGAAAGAGGTCTCGGTTGACACGTTCAAACACATCCATTGTGGAGGGATTCTTGGGCGTATGGTTGTAAAATGACATTTTTGCCATTGCACCCATCAGCGAAGCGGGAACGCCATGACCGGAGACATCGGCAATAAGAAAACCGACATGCTCTCTGTCAATATTTATAAAGTCATAAAGATCGCCACCGACATCCTCAACAGGCCGGTATTCCGCCTCAAGCTTTACACCATGAATATCAGGAAGCTCCGGCGGAAGCAGTGCCTCCTGAATGTTTCTTGCCACTTTAAGTTCCTGAAGGATATGCTGATGCTCTCTTTCAAGCTCCGATTTGGCAGCTTCTCCCTCAGTTATATCAACATAGTGCTCCACCATCGCAGTAACATTTCCGCTTTTGTCAAAAAGAGGAAAAAACCGCAGATCAAAAACTTTATTTACATTATCGCGTGAAACAGCAATCTTGATACTTCCTTTTTCTGCATGTTTAAGAACAGCAGCATGGGGACAGCCTTCGCAGACGCCATGAGTTCCATGAAATATTTCAAAACACTTTTTGCTGATTATCTCACGGAAATCCTTGCCCATAAAGCGCGCGGCGGCGCTGTTGAGGCGCTGAACAGTACGATCGGCTGAAACAACAAGAATGGGATCCTGTATAGAATCGAAAAGAGTCTCAAGATGTATTTTACTCGAAAGTATCAGCTGATATGTCTTTTCGTCTACAAATTCCATTTATGTTCAATCTGCTCTGTTTAAAATGTATGGATAAAGAGACCTGATCTCAATTTCGGTTCAAACCATGTCGATTTCGGCGGCATGATCTCATTTGCATCGGCAATTTCCATAAGCTGATCAACAGTAGTCGGATACATTGAAAATGCCACCGCAAACTTTTTTGAATCGACAAGTTTTTCAAGTTCACCTACGCCTCTGATGCCGCCAACAAAATCAATCCGTTTATCTGTTCTAGGGTCTGCAATACCAAGTACAGGTGCAAGAATATTATCCTGCAGAATGCTTACATCAAGACTGGCTATCGGATCTTTTGCAGGAAAGGAACCCTTCTTTGCCTTAAGGATGTACCACTTACCGCCCATATACATTGAGAAAGCGGTCGATCCATCCGGACTCTTTTTGTCTGATTGAGCTACATCAAACTTTCCGGAAATTTCTTCGATAAATTTTTCTGGTGTGCGGCCGTTGAAATCCTTGACAACTCTGTTATAGGGCAGAATAGCAAGTTCATTATCCGGGAAAATTACAGACATGAACACGTTGTATTCCTCTTTACCGGTATGCTTTGGATTTTTTTCCTTGAGCGCCGCACGCGTTCTGGAAGCTGAAGCACTGCGATGATGACCATCTGCAACATAGAGATAATCAACTTTATCGAAAGCTTTTATGAGAGCTTCATTATCTGCTTCAGAAGGTACTATCCAGAGTGTGTGTTTAATGTTGTCGGCAGCAGTGAAATCGTAAATAGGTTTATCCTGCTGAATTCTTTTCATAATGGAACTGATGTCAGCCCTGTTGCGGTAAAGAAGAAAGACAGGCTCCATGTGAGCAGAGCAATCCATAACGTGGCGTGTTCTGTCGTCCTCTTTATCTTTACGGGTTTTCTCGTGCTTCTTGATGATGTCGTTATCATATTCATCAACACTTGTGCACGCAACAACGCCTGTTTGACGATGGTTGCCCATTTGCTGGGTGTAAATATAGAGAGATGGTTTATCTTCCGATATCAGAATACCGGACTCGATGAACTTTTTGAAGTTCTCCCGTGCTTTATTATAGACAGCATCGCTGTGGAGATCAGTTCCAGGCGGAAGATCTATTTCAGGACGGGTTACATGAAGAAGGCTTTCCGGAAGACCATTTGCAAGAACTGCCGCCTCATCACTGTTGATTACATCATAAGGAACACAGGCTACTTTCTGGACAATGTCCGCACGAGCCCGAAGCGCTTTGAAAGCTGTTATTTTTGCCATATCATACAAATATAATTACTTGAATACGATACTGTTTAAAGCAATATTTCAGATAATTGGAGGTATTATGAAATTATTTGCAATAATCGCCGTTTTAACCGCTTCATTCGCCTTTTCTTCAACAACAGATCCTGCAACACAAGAGGCTGGAACATGGGCTTTTCAGTACAGGAAGGCCAATTTAAGTGATGTTACACACGCTTATGAATGCGGATTTATATGGGATGCCAAGAGTGATGCCGGATATGTGTCAACAGGACATCTTGGAACCTACACTGGTCAGTCTGAAGCTGAATTTGTAAATATCATGAATACAAACATGACTTACGCATTTTCATTTACAGACAGACAATTCAAAAAGATGCAGCCGATGCACCGCCCCCCAAAAAGATGCGGCGGAAAAATTGTAATGGATGATTCATGGAATCACATGCTTCTTTTCGGCGGCGGTTATCATAATTTTGACAACTCCTACTATGAACCAAATCCCACTTTATCAATTCTAATAAAAGAAGGCGGAGCTACAATGAACAAGGCTCTGGCTCCGTGGGCATTCAATACTGAAACAGGACAGTGGTACCCATTACGTCCTCTTCATCATCCCTCTCCCACTTTCTTTGCTCCTTATGGCGGATATTCAAATAATTTCTGCTTTGCAACTGAGTACGGACTTGCCATTATGTCGCCTACAAGCAGCAGCACCACATATGCATATAGTGCTTATTCAAACCAATGGACGAGACTTCCCCAAAGTGTCGGTGATACAAATGTTCCGCCTGAAGAACGTGATTTCTGTGTTGCTTATGACCTGAAAAACAGAAGAATGATATGGCTCAACGGAAACACCTCTGATACTGTCAAGGGTGTGCGCACCTGGGCTTACGATGTTGGAACAAAGAAGTGGACAGCTCTAACCTTAAGAACACAGCCCACAAGAAGTCTTCCTAACTGGTACGGCTCATATGGTTCAATGGCTTATGACAAAAAGAATGCCTCATTAGTTTATCTGCATTCATCAGGCGCCGAAACCTGGGTTCTTCATTCCGACAGCACTACATGGACAAAAAGATCCTCAACAGCAAATCCTCCTTCGTGCGGAAATATGGGCGAGGGAATGACATATGATCCAAAGCGTAACGTCATAATAGTCTTTACAAATCAGAACGATGAGATTTGGACATATAAGACCGGTAACGGAATTGCAAATAGACCCGATGCTCCGGTAAATTTAAAGGGGGTAACATCTTCCTCAGGTATTAATCTAACCTGGGAGGCCGCTCCGACCGGCACTGCTCCTGTCCGTTACCGTATTTACAGAGCGCCATGGGACGATAACAAATCCAACGGCAGCTCTATTATACCATATTCCTACGAACTGATCGATTCAACAACATCAACTTCATACTCTGACAACGATGATACTCTTAAAACAGCTGAAACATTTCACTCCTACTTTGTGGAAGCTGTTTCCTCCGCAGGAAAAATATCCGATCCGTCAACTCCAGCATACACCCGCCTCCGGGTTCCTTTTGGCCTGATAGCAACTCCTTTCTCCAACGACAGTGTCATACTGAGATGGAAACCCAAAAAAGAAGAGGACATTGTAGGGTATAACCTTTACCGTTATCAGAAAGCATATCCATATCAGAAACAGATGCTTTCGAAAAGGATAAATACTGCTCTTATTACTTCTCCTTATTTCATTGACAGCACTGTACGCATCTGCGGTTCTGCTATGTGTTTTGATTCACTTGTAATGTACTGTGTAACAGCGGTCAACAGACTTGGAAAAGAGTCCGGCTTATCACCATTCGCCACAACTGCTCCGGACTGGCCGACAAATCTATGGGCTGACACTGTGAATAAGATCATACATTGGAGTCCTTCACGAAGCGGAAACATAGCAAATTACAGAATTTACGGCGGTCTTCAGGAAAGCTGGGATGACGGCTCTAAAGGTGTCTCTCCAATTGCAATAACAGCAGATACTTTCTGGTCATATGCATCTCAAATGACAAAAATGTGCTATAAAGTCAAGGCTTTCAGCAAAATGGGTCAATATGGACACTTCTCGGATGTGTTAGCCATTCAGACAAAAGACAGCCTCCATTTCGGCATGCATAAAATGGACTTTCAGTCTGAAGCACCTGTACCTGATCGCTTTTACGATGATGTACCGCCAATATCTGCAGAGCTGAATTCAGCTGTTCCCGGTATGAAGGGCGCAATATATGCAACACCTAATCCATTTTACCCCATTGTTAATATTGCAGTTCCCTTTTTAGGCTCTGCCAACAGTGTAATGAACGCCTCTGTTTATTCTGTCAATGGCAGACTTGTAAGCAAACTTAAAATGAAGCCGAAAAACGGTGTGTACACTGCAGAATGGAATGGAATGAAGTATCCTTCCGGCATATATGTCATCTCTATTAATATGAATGGCAGACAACTAAAGAAGAGTATTACGCTGGCAAAATAGTGAAATATACCGAACTTCATGATGCCATAAAGAGCAGGATTAAAAAAGGGGAGCTTATTCCTGGGGAAAAGCTCCCCCATACTCTTGAGATTGCGAAAAATTTTCAGGTAAGCCACGCAACCGTTTTCCGTGCTCTGAACCTTCTTGCACAGGAAGGTGTTGTCGTACGCGTAAAGTCAAAAGGCACTTTTGTCAATTCCTTCTCCGATACTGGATACCTGGATTTTAACCGGCATAAAAGGGTAGGCTGGCTTTTCAGAGGGGGTCATACCGCTCTTCTAACTCAGGGCTTTTTAAGCGAAAGCTTCCTCGGTGCAGAAGAGGTTCTGCGAGAGAAAGGAAAAACACTTATTCCTATTCCTCTTGACGGAAAAACAGCTGATGAATACCTCGAAGAGATCTCCTCGTACAGGCTTTCTTCTGTAATACTTAACGATCTGCATATTCAGCGCATTCATGACGGACTTAAGATTATGAAAATGCCCTATATATGCACCGACTATCTTGATTTTAATCTTAAAGTCAACCAGGTTACGATGGACCACCTTAAGGCAGGCGCTCTAGCATTCGGTTCACTTTTCCAGCGCGGACACCGGAAACTGATCTTCATAGGTAATATGATCTCCAAACCGAATCATAATGATTCCGACCACGAATATATCTGGCGCTCATTTGAACAAAGTGCCAAAATGGAAAGAATAAAAAATACAAAAGCATTTTTTCTTCCGCAGATGGACAAAGATTTGTTAAAAACCGCACTTCGAAAAATCATCACAGATAATCAGGGCTTTACCGGATTTGCTCTTGCCGGCGACTTTTATTATGAAGCAATAAAAGAGCTTATTGAAAAAGAGAGGCTGTCCGCAGATAATATCTGCGACTTTGTTCTCTTTACACATAGAACATCTATGCCCCAAATACTTGGACGGGATCCTGAACTCTGCAGATGGAATTGCCTCGAAATGGGGCGCGTAGGCGGACGGATGCTTTTCGCCCTGCTTTCCGGAAGCGCAAGAAAACATTCCATTCAGTATATACAGGTAGAAATAATTAAAAATACAGTTGTCTAATCAGGCAGTTATCCATCCTGTCGCTTTTGCAAGCAGTCTGGTATAATACACATAATTCTCCCACGATATATCATGAGGAACCGCATGGTCGCAGCCGGGGATGAATCCTCCGGTTTTAATCACAGGCAGCAATCTCTCAATCTCTTTCTCGATTGCTTCCCCCCCTTTTGCAATTGCCCTTTTATCCACCCCTCCTCTGAAAGCCATTTTTGTACCGTACTTTTTTCTGAATTCAACAATGTCGTTGCCGGCAGCGACCTCAATCGGATCGCAGACATTGATTCCGGCCTCAATCCAGAAAGGTATCAATAAGTCAACATTTCCGTCTGAATCCATTGCATATATCTTAACCCCCTTCGACTTCAGATACTCTCCCCATCTTTTCCATACGGGCAGGAAAAACTGCTTTACATGATCTGGAGAAACCATAGGAAATGATTTATAGGCCATATCCTCTGATATATATATATCATCCGGAATAATATGTTCAAAAATCCTTTCCATTAGCCGCATCACATAAGATTCCCAGAATCTGCACATCTCGGAAACAAGCTCCGGATCGTCGTATATCATCATACACAACCCTTCAAAACCGACCCATTCACGAAGCTGCCAGAAAGGACCGGAAAACTTTATGACAACCGGCCAGTCTCTATCTTTCAGCCTCGCTCCTCTCTCCGCTGCATCGGCAGGAAGACGGGAAGGATCATCCGCATCATATCTTTTCTTCATTGATTCCCAGTCTGCTCTGGTTTCTACAGGCAGTTTAACCCATCTCCTTGTCACGAAATCTGCTGAAGTCCTCAAATAATCTATTGTATACTCATTACCGATTTCGCAAATGTTTCCCTTCCAGTCCTGCACTATCTGCGACCTTTCTCTCTTCTCAATAACAATTTCATCGAACTGCGGCACCATTCTTTCATTTACCGGGAACTTTTCACCGTCAGAACCCCACTCCTTTGAACCTCCGGCATCAATATATGCCTGCTTCATAGCCTCTTTTCCATTTTTTATATCAGAAGAGAGCCCCTCTTCATGCCATCTTTTTAATGTCGATTCCCTTCCATAACCCGGTTCCAGAGTAACTCTATCGGGTTTTCCAAACAGGAGGGAATTCAGATAACGTTCTCGTAATGTCATATTTATCTCCTTTAAATTTCTTTGTCGATTATATTATATCGCATTACGGTGCTTAATCCTATAGACTAACCGGACCAAATTATGGACAAAACAACCAATCCGGCAAAAATCTACCGTTCTGAACTGTTCAGAACCCCATTGACTATTGAAAAAAAACTGGGGATATGGATTGACAGAACCGGCTCATCACGCAGCAACGCCGCAACTGTACCTGCCGGCTACAGAATTCTCGGTTTATACGCATTTGTAAACATTGTGAAAGGGAGAGGCTTTTTCTGCACCGATTCAGCAGATCCGCAGCCGCTCTCATCCGGCAATATTATTGTATTAACTCCAAAAACACCACACAGGTACTTTCCCGAAACAGAGTGGGAAACACGCTGGATAGTCTTCGGTGGTCCGGAGGCGGCACAGCTCGAAAAAGCAGGATGCTTTAAAAGTGATAATACTATCTGGCGCGATAAACGTGATATTTTCGGAACCACTTTTGAATCCATAAATTCCATTATGGATAAGGAAGATCTTTCCTCTATCATATTCAGAAAGTCCATGCTCCTCTCTCTGATTGCAGATCTTTACACAGCCCAATTTTCAATTCAGAAATCAAAGGAGAATTCTCTTATTGAGAATGCTATAAATGAACTAAAGAAGCGATACACTGAAAAAAACGCCTTAATCGAAACGGTCAGGCAAAGCGGACTCAGTGAAAATCACTTTCGGCGCATATTTAAGAAATATGCCGGTATAAGCCCGAAAGCTTTTGTGCTTAATCAGAAAATAAACCATGCTAAAGAACTTCTGTCAAAAGGCTGTTCAATTAAAGAAACATCTTTGATGCTCAATTTTGATGATCTCTTTTACTTTATGCGTCTCTTTAAAAAATTGACCGGTATTTCACCTGGAAAATACTTATGATCGACTACAATATCATCGACTGCCACTTCCATCCTGCTTTCGATTCTGAAACTGATATCAATTGGTTTGCATCAACCGGCAGCATAGAACACCAAATTAACATTCTTAGGAAGGCCGGTATATCTCAGGCATGCGGGGCTCCTGTAAAGAACATGAACCCCATCTCTTTTAAAGAGATCTCAAAACTGAACGAATTTTCCCTGGCTCTCCGCGACAGTCACCCCGACTTCTATATTCCAGCTATTCAGATTCACCCCCGCTTCCCCGATGAGTCGTGCAGGGAGATAGAACGATACTGCGGCAGTCATGAGGTTCGCTGGATTGGAGAACTTGTCGGTTATATGATGGGCTATGGTGCAGAATATGCTACAAACGACGCTTTAACAATTTTCCGAACAGCTTTAAAGTATAATGCTGTTGTGAATTTTCACTGTAACGAACTTGATATTATTGAAAAGCTCTCAAAAGCAATTCCGGACTTAAAACTTGTTCTTGCCCATCCCGGTGCCGGCAAAGATGATTTTCTCGCCCGCATTGCCCTCGTTGCCAAATACCCCAACCTTCATCTTGATATATCCGGCTCAGGCATTGATAGATTAGGAATGGTGCGCAAAGCAATCGATGTTGCAGGTATGAATAAAATTATTTTCGGCACCGATTATCCAGTTAACAATCCCGCTGTTTATACCCACGGCACTCTTCTTGAAGATCTAACGCACGAAGAAAGAACGGCTGTATTCAGTACCAATTTCCTACATTTGATCCAAAGGTAGCCATTGAAAAAAAAGAAAGGTCCGGTTCTGCCGGACTGCAGTAAGTGTGACGGCCAATGCTGTCATTATATCGCTATACAGATTGATGGTCCGACAAACAGGAAAACGTATGACAACATACGCTGGTTTTTAGTTCATAAAAAGACTGCAGTCTTTGTTGATGGAAAAAACTGGTTTGTTCAGGTGTTTAATTCCTGCAGACATCTAAGTAAAAATTCTCTCTGTAAAATTTATGAAACCCGCCCGCAAATTTGCAGGGATTATGGAAAGGATATAAGCACCGAATCATGCTTCGATTCACCGGAATCACATGATCTCTATTTTAAGAATGCGGAAGCGCTGGAAAACCACATAAGCAGGATGGGCCTTCCATGGAACAGGAAAACTTAGCTTTTTACTGCCGCCGCCGCTTTCTGGATTGCTTTAATTCTCTCTCTGATCGGCAATTTCTGCGTACAGGCCTCTTCGCAGATTCCGCATTCCGTGCATGCGTGCAGAACTGGATCGTCCGGAGTTATTCCCCAGTGCCATTGCAGTCTGTCTATTGATGCCTGGTCTTTGCCGCGCAGCACAGTATGGTTATATGCATCCATCAATTTAGGCACCGGGACTTTTGCCGGACACTTGTCGCAGTAACGGCATCCTGTGCACAGCTCATTAAATGCATCTTTCAGATGGTTTCGCATAGTGTTAACTTTGTCCTGCGAAATCGGTTTGAATCCATCCATCGCTGCGACAGCCTCATTTACTTCCTGTATTGAACTCAAACCGACCAGCGTCGTTGTAATTCGTGAATCATTTAATAGAAACCTTAGTGCTCCCTCAACAACACTCTCCTTTTCCTGTGTCCTGATAAAACTGAATCTATCCGGATTCTGAGGAATAATACCGCCTCCAAGGGGGTTCATGACAACAATACCGGCATTCATTTTCGAAGCTGCATCAAGAGCGCGCTCACGATAAGAAAAATTCATTGCTGAATAGCCGACTAATAAACCTTCAAAGGGATAATCGTTCAGCATTGCTGCTATCTCTTCACCGGTCATGTGGCTTGAGACACAGATATGTTTTATCAGACCTTCGCTTTTGAGCTTCTCAAATTCACGAATGGCGCCGCCTATCTTCCGTTTTTCGTACGAGCCTGGATTTATGATGCACCATACATGATAAAAGTCAATGTAATCGAGATTCATTCTCTTCAATGATGTTTCCAAATCCTGTCTGACACCTTCCGGAGTTGGTTTGCTGCTCTTTGTCGCCACATAGAAAGGGCGTTCTGAACGGCTCTTTTTCATTTCATTAAAGGCTACACCATAAAGTTCTTCAGATTTTCCATATCCCGATGCTGTATCGAAATAAGTTATACCTTTATCATATGCCGCTTTTACAATTCCGGCACAGCCATCAACATCACTCTGATCCTTAAAGCGCATACCGCCCATGCCTATTGCTGAAACAGAGACGCCTGTTTTACCGAATAAATTGTATTTCACTTATCATTAATCCTTCTAGAAAATAAAACAGAACGACCCTGATATTTCTAATCCACCAAGGCCTACATAATTTGCAAAATTTGCAACCGACTGCTCTCTGGATCCTGATACATACTCAACACCACCGCCTTTGACAAGTATAGCGTAACCTGCATTAGCATAGATACACGCATTGCCCAAACTCAATCTTAATCCAGCGCGTGGAGTGGCTGTTACACCTGAATTTGTTTTATAAACTGCTGTATCACTATTTACATTAACATTTACTTTTGAAAATCCGCCAGCATAGGAAGCATACAATCCTATATATGGATTGAAGTTGCCTTTTTTAGAATAGAGTGAGTTAATAAGATATTTATATCCCAAACCAAACTTTATACCATTAAATGAAAACCCAACACCGCCGCCGAATAATTGATGTTCTGATAATGAATGGCTATACTCTATTGAGTTACCATATGGATGTTCCCAGCCGGCATTAGCTCCAAATTCCTGTACAGATTGGTTTTCCTGGCTACTAACCGCAAACGAACAAATTAGCATTATCAATGCCAATTTTACATAATAATTGCAAACTGTAAACTTCAACTTATCTCCTTTTTTAAAGATATACTAATATAATCAAATTTCACAGGATCAAACTTCTCTCCTACCCATTCACGTATCTCTTTATGTTCAGGATGTTCCGGATCGGAAAGAGCCTTTACAAGATTCTCATAACCCCACACACCACCGCAATCTTCAGGCGGGCAGGCGCGTGCGCCGTCAATTAGCATCGGATACTTTTTATCAGCTTCTTTATTTATGAATGACTCTAGCTGGATTGTATGCTCCCAGTTGTCTCCGAAATCGTAAATGTACTTTGCTCTGTCATTTACTTTAAACATATAATCAGATATCTTTACTTTTTTTTCCGGCAGATTTCTAATAGAGGGCGGTTCTTCCGGATCCGGACTGCCTATCTTCACATAACCGCTCAACGATGGCACTTTAAATTCAAATAGATGATAATTTTTCCAACCCATAAACTTCTGAATCGTCTTATGAAAAGTCTCAAACGTTTCTGATAGTGGTATGGCAAAACGGCGCCATATCAGTGGCTCTATACCGTCTATGCTGACCTTAAACAAAGCAATTTTATCCATGTTCGTCAAATCCTAAACGGTATTTATTAACATCAATGTTTCTTTTTTTCATAAAAGAGTACAAACTAATCTTTGAAATGCCTAATTCTTTCGCAGCCCGCATTACATTGCCATTATGTTTGCTTAACAGATTACAGATGTATTCTGTGCCTGTTTTCGACAGCCGGAACTGCTTTTGGCTCCTTCGATCCTGATTCTCAATCTCTTCTATACCGGCAGGAGTAAAACTTATAAGATCAGGTGTTATGCTGTTTCCCGACCCGAAAATGACAGCAT
>JAEUSG010000215.1 GCA_016788315.1 Fibrobacterota bacterium
GGCCAATACGAAAAGGATCCTAACAAAAATCCTTTTACTGGTGTAATAGTTGGTGTTCGTGCGGATGAGGAAGGAAGCCGTTCAAAAGAGCGCTACTTTTCACCCAGAGATAAGGAAAATGAATGGAACGTAGGTGATCAGCCGCCGGAACTGTGGAATCAGTACAAAACTGACTTTGCTCCAGGAACGCATCTTAGGATTCATCCGCTTCTTGACTGGACAGAACTTAATATCTGGGAATACATACAGCAGGAAAACATCCCAATAGTTTCTCTGTACTTTGACCAGGACAAGGGTAAAAGATACCGCTCGTTGGGCTGCTATCCATGTACCAATCCTGTAAACTCAACTTCAAAAAATATTCAGGAGATTATCGAAGAATTAAAAAGCGGTAAATTCAGGAATATTGCTGAAAGATCTGGACGAGAGCAGGACAAGGCAGACGGTGGCGGTCTAGAAACTTTGAGGCGTGAAGGATATATGTAATATGATACGCGAAAGAATGAACATAGTTGTAACGGGGCATGTTGACCATGGCAAAAGTACCGTGGTTGGCAGGCTACTCGCAGATACCGGTTCACTACCGGAAGGTAAATTGGAACAGGTGAGATTGATGTGCGAAAGGAATGCAAGACCTTTTGAATATGCATTTTTACTTGATGCACTTAAAGATGAACAATCCCAGGGCATTACAATCGATTCAGCACGCTGCTTTTTCAGGACAAAAGCCCGTGAATATGTAATAATTGATGCACCTGGGCATATTGAGTTTCTTAAGAATATGGTTTCCGGTGCCGCAAGAGCGGAGGCTGCGCTCCTTGTAATTGATGCCAAAGAGGGGGTAAGAGAAAACTCACGCCGTCATGGTTATCTTCTCTCAATGTTAGGAATCAGCCAAATAGCGGTTATTGTCAATAAAATGGACATTGTTGATTATTCAAAAGAGCGTTTTGATTCTATTGTTGAGGAATATAGCGCTTTTCTAAAGAAACTAAAGGTACATCCCGCAGCATTTATACCCGTAAGTGCATTGCACGGAGTAAACATTGCTAAGACATCCGAACAGACAAACTGGTATAATGGGAATACAGTTTTACAACAATTGGATTCTTTTGTAAAAGCAGAAAACAGGGAAAACAAACCGTTTCGTATGCCTGTACAGGATGTATATAAATTTACTGCAAATGGAGACGATCGTAGAATAGTTGCTGGAACTATTGAATCGGGCTCTATTACAGAAGGCAAAGAAGTTATCTTCCTGCCCTCCGGCAAGACCTCTAAAATAAGGCGAGTCGAAACCTTTCCAGTTCGTAAATGCACAAACGCATATGCAGGACAAGCTGTAGGTTTCACGTTGGAAGAGGAAATCTACATAAAGCCCGGTGAAATCATGTGCATTCGAGGGGAAGAGCCCCCGCGCTTCGGACGTTCGATAGAGGCAAATATCTTCTGGATGGGACGAAATCCACTTGAAAAGGGCAAGAAATATTACCTTAAACTTGGAAGCGCTAAAGTAGAAACACAGGTAGAACAGATACACTCGGTACTTGATGCATCAACTCTTGGGACTGACGCCAACAGCAATGTTAAACGTCATGAAGTTGCGAAGGTAACTTTTAAACTGCGTCATAGTATTGCCTTTGATAAAGTATCCGATCTCGAGTCAACAGGCCGGTTTGTCATTGTAGACAATTATGAAATAGCAGGCGGCGGTATAATCCTTCAAAAGGGGGCTGAAGAGGAGCAGAATGAATGCATTTCAGCGGATGAAAAGAAACGACGGATTGTTGTAGTAAACAGCGTTGACCCGGAGCAATCAAAAAAAATGCTTCTTGCTCTTGAAGAAAAACTTTTAAAATCCGGCTATGAACCGGTAATGATTGACATGGTTTCCTTTCCTGACAGTCTTTCTCACGAGGTTATTTCGGATGAAGTGATGGAAAAAGTAAAAGAGGCTACAGACTTTGTGATTTGATATGATATTTTTAACTTATGTATCCAGTATTTCTAAAACTAGATGGCTTGCCTTGTCTCGTGGTAGGAGGCGGGAGTGTTGCCCTGCGAAAAACAGGCCCACTCCTTTCTGCGGGTGCATCTGTAACAGTGCTTTCCGAAAGATTTATAAGTGAATTCGATATCTATCCAGCAGCAAAACTCATAAAAGAGAAATATCGTAAAGGTTTTGCTTCCGGCTTTAAAGTTGTAATAGCCGCAACAGATGATGACACTACAAACAGCGAAGTATATACAGATGCCATTGCCTATGGAAGCCTGATAAATGTTGCAGACAAACCAGAGCTTTGCAATTTTTTTGTCCCTGCAATACTAGATCGAGGGCGTCTTAAGATTGCGGTATGCACAGAAGGCGGCTTTCCAGCTTTGTCAGCTAAAATTAAGACTGAGCTTGAAGAATTATACCCTGAACGCTATGAACAGCTGGTTGACAAACTCACTGAATTACGAAATAATATTCAAGCCGTCGAAAGTTCTCATGAAAAAAGAATGGAAAGATGCAGGAAAATTGCTGCATCAGAGGCTATATGTAAATTTCTGGAAGGTGATGATAATGCTCTGGAAGGGGAGTTTATAACTATATGAATCTTCTGACAGTAAGCATTTCTCACAATACAGCACCGGCGGAGTGCTTTGAACGTTTTGCCTGTTCTGATTGTGACAAAGAAGACCTTCTTCATAAAGTAAAATTGCTAAAGAATATTTCTGAATCATTCGTCATAGCAACTTGCAACAGACTCGATGTTACAGTAGTCTATTCTTCAAATGTATCCAGTATCTTTGAATTAGGAACTTCCATAATTAATGAAATCTGCCTGTATAAGGGGTTGACAACTACAGATTACATACACTTTTTCAAGCGATATTCAGGAGAGGATGCTGTTACTCAAATTTTCCGTGTAACATGCGGTCTTGATTCTGCCCTTTTAGGAGAAACAGAAATAGCAGGACAGATGAAAATGGCCTACAAATACTGCTGCAGAGAAAAAAGCTGTGGCTTTCTTCTGAACAAATTATTTCATAGTGCATTCAGAACTGCTAAGGCTGTTAAATCAAAAACCGAATTTAATAGTGGTGCGGTATCAGTGGCCTATGCTGCAGTTAAATGGATTCGAAATGAGACCGCAGAAATCAGAATTCCTAAAATTCTGATAATCGGTGCAGGTAAAATGGCAGAACTGGCTATTAAACACCTGCTGGAAAACGAGATTAATAATATTACCGTTTTAAATCGAACCGATGCCAGAGCAGAATCACTTTCTGCACTTTACAAAATAGACTATAAACCATGGCATAATCTTTCTGAAGCTATAAATAATTGCGACGCAGTTATAGCAGCGGTATCATCACCTTCTCCAATTTTTAATGGA
>JAEUSG010000248.1 GCA_016788315.1 Fibrobacterota bacterium
GGTTGGAACGGAAATTGCATACAATATTATCACATTACAAAGCGTTCTTTGAAATTAATTTTTTCAATATATTTTAAGATAATTATTAATAATTTTAATTTTACTATTGATTTTTACAAAACAATCCGCTATATTATGTGAAAACGGAGAACTTTAATGTCATCATGGTTTGAACTTACAAGCTTGACAAGAAATCGTCCATTTGTTGTTACTGAGGTTGGCCTAAACGGCAGCGATGTTAAAATCAGAGGTGAATTTGAACTGCCGCAGCTGGCGAAACTTTCTGATGAAGATCAGGTCTTTGTAGCCCATTTCATTAGAACACATGGTTCCATTAAAGAGATGGAACAGGCATTTGGGGTCAGCTATCCAACAATCAAAAACAGACTCAACAAAATTGCAGAACAACTCTCACTTGTGGTCCCTAAAAAACAGCCCTCTGAAAGCGACATACTGTCTCAGCTTGAAAAGGGTGAAATAACAGCAAAAGAGGCAATCGAAAGGCTGAAGAAATGAACTGCCCTCCAATGTTAATGTCACTGTCATTTATCAGTCGCAGCGGAATTTATGTAAAAATACCACTTCCCCTCTTCCTGATCTGGATTATTCTTCTGCCGATTGTGGTTCTTAAAATAATCCTGGCACTGATAGCCGACTTCTTCCTCTATGTACTTCATCAGGATTTCAGAGTGACCTCTCTATTAAAAGCCTTTTACGGTCTTCTGTGTTCATTACACGGCCTTAAAATTAAGGTTGCAAAAAAACGGGCTAATGGAGCAGTTGAGATTAGCATCATTTAAAAAGGATTCAAATTATGAGCGACAGAAACAGAATATTAAGAATGGTGGCAGAAGGCAAAATAACGGTCGAGGAGGCTGATGAACTTTTAACGGCTGTTATCGGCGGCAAAGGGAGTGAGAGTTCGAGTAACGGTTCATCTCCCCCAAAAAGTCCAGCCTATTTTTATGTCAAGGTCTCCGGCGAAGACAATGTTGACATCAGAATACCAATCGGACTTCTCAGAGCCGGCATGAAATTCACATCTCTCATACCAGTACATGCAGCCGAACACATAAACCGTGCCATGAGAGAAAATGGAATGACCTTTGACATTCACAGCATCAAACCGGAACATGTTGACGAACTTATACGCCACTTAGGCGATATGGAAATAAATGTAAAAGCTAAAAACGGTGATAACGTACGTGTACATTGCGGAGAATAATTAACCTGTAGTATAAGGAGTAAATATGAAAGAAATTGCCCTGAAATACCTAACCATACTGTTCGATATGTTTCAGTATGACTTAAGCATTCTGTCGCAGAAATGGCTCATTTTCACAGTAATACCTGCTGTTTTTTATCTGGTGTTCTTTTTTGTGAAGTGGGCTGTACTTACAACCCCAATCTGGCTGCCTTTTGCAATTATTTTCTCGGCCGGCCGTTCAATCTGCAAAAAATAAGGAGTGATAAAAGTGAACATTATTGAAATTCGCGGACTTGTAAAAGACTACGCACTCGGAAACACCACCGTTCATGCCGTGCGCGGAGTGGATATTGATATTCCTCAGGGAGATCTCATTTGCATTATCGGACCTTCCGGCAGCGGTAAAACTACCCTACTGAATGTTATAGGTTGTATTGACTTTGCAACATCGGGCAGCGTAAAAGTAGCAGGGAAAGAGAT
>JAEUSG010000272.1 GCA_016788315.1 Fibrobacterota bacterium
GTGAAGACCCATTGTCTATGAGCTACCGGCTGAATTATCTCCGCTGTTAAACGCCTGCCGAGAATTATCGACCTCTTCTTATCGCAACTTGGACAACAACTGCGCTGTTTACAGGAGAATGCCACAAACTTCTCGTCACCACAATCCTTGCATCTTACTCTTGCAAACCCTTCCCGTAAATCACCACACCTCTTGAATTTCTCTAATGAACTGCGTATAACTGGACGCCAGAAACCATACTTCGCCTGATAATGAGTAGGGAAATTAAGCTCAAAGGCGCTAAAATTAGCCTCAAGCACCTTGAAGAATGGTGAATCTTCAGGGTGTCTTGGCTGGTAAAACTTGTTGCTGGCATTCATACCAGCAAAGATAACGAGGACATGTGACAAAAATTGTCACATGATTACCCAAGACTATTGTCTTATCTTAGAAACTATTCCGACATATCTACTTTATCGAAATCATGTACTGCATGATTGAATTCTTTAGTCTCGGCATCAGACCATATACCACAGAAATGTTCTTTGGATATTGTCATACCGCCCAATTTTTGACTCATACGCGATTAGGTGGTCAAGTTATTATATATGATCAGGCTTTATTTACTGCAAAACATTTTTGCAGTCTAGTGAAAAAACACAAGATTACCTGTTTTACTGCTGTACCTACAATACTGTTTGTAATTGATCAGTATCGTAATCTCAAAGCAAAAGAAATGTTCTCGTTAAGGTATATATGCTTTGGCGGTGGTGTACCAAATCTAAATGTTATTAAGAGTCTATTATCAAAATTGCCATCAGTTGGATTTGTCCATACATATGGGCAAACAGAATGTTCGCCAAGGGTGACGGCTTTATTACCATCTGCACCAAAAGAAAAATTTGGTTCGGTTGGAAAGACCATTCCAAACGTTGAAGTTACGATTCGTGATGAGAATGATAAAGCTTTAGAGAGTAATCAAATTGGGCAGGTTTGCGTCCGTGGAGAAAACATCACATTGGGATATTATAAGAGAATAGAGGAAACGGAAAAGTTATTAAGAGGTGGATGGTTGCATACAGGTGATCTTGGATATTTGGATTCAGACAATTACCTATGGTTAAAAGGAAGGCTCAAAACCATGATAATAAAAGGGGGACTAAAAGTCTATCCTGAAGAAGTTGAGCAAGTTATTCTTAGAAATCCTAAGATCAGTCAAGCACTTGTTAAACCATTGGCTGATGATATTTATGGTGAAGTACCTATATGTCAGATTGTTTTAGTCGAAAATGAATCAATCAACACTGAAGAGATAAAGTACATGCTCAATCAGGAATTGGCTGAATACAAACATCCAGTAAAAATTGAAATAGTGAAAATCCTATCGCTAACTGCAACGAATAAACTTAAAAGATATTAATGGCAAAAATTCAAGATAACTTATCAAATAATAAATTTATTTGGCAGAACAATCGATCAAAATTGGCTGAATCTTACTCAGCGGAAAGTATTAAAAGTGCAGGATATCCGGCGCATTTAAAGATTGAACTAACAAATTATTGTAATCTTGAGTGTCCAGTCTGCCCACGGCAGTACATGAAGAGACCTGTAGGTTACATGCATATTGACTTATTTAGGAAAATAATTCTAGATGCAAAATCATATCTTGAATTTATATACTTACATCATCTAGGGGAATCGCTTTTCCATCCTCAAATTGGGAAATTCATTTCCATTGCAAGAGAAAATGGAATTCATGCTGGTTTGTCCACCAATGCAACCTTACTTGATGAAGATAAAATAGCAGATATATTAAGTAATGGGCTTGATTTTCTGGTTGTTTCATTGGATGCGGCAACGGAGATTGAATATGTTAAGCACCGTATAGGTGCAGATTTTTCAAAAACATTTTTGAACGTAACAAAATTATTTGACCTTAAGAAAAAGATGGGTTCTAAGATTAATATTGTCATACAGCTAATTCAAACGACGCACTCTGCCAAGGAAATTAGCTTGTTTTTGCAACAATGGAAATCTTCAGCAATGATAAAAGTTGCAAGAGATTGGGCCGGCCAAATAAAAACACAAAACACAAAACATAGAGCTATCGAATCTAAGCCATGTAAAATGCTGTGGTCTGAATTAACTATCTTATGGGATGGGCATGTTGTCCCGTGTGCAAATGTTGTTGATAAGGTAAATGTGCTTGGTGATTTAAACTCAAAAAGTCTAAGCGAAATTTGGAATGACGATCCAATAAAAGAATTACGATCACGTCATCTTAGTAATGATTTGTCATTGATTCCATGTTGCTCAATGTGCGATGGTCATTCCTTGAATGAAAAAACATATATTGAACAATCTCAATTTGAAGCTCGATTAAATAATTATATTTGTAATGATGATAGTCCACGAAGCGGACTGTCATGAGTAGTACTCTATCTAAATTGAGGATTCGGTGAATGCTTAGTTCTGTTACTTATCAGAATCTTAGAAATACACAAAACTTTATTAAGTCGCCTGAACTTGTTCGAGACCTGATCAAGTTGTCAGGTATAAATCAAGAAGATTTAGTAATTGAGATCGGAGCAGGTAAGGGTGTTATTACGCAAGAATTAGTTAAAACTTCAGGGAATTTGATTTCCATTGAGCAGGATGACAAATTTTTTCCTACATTATCCAGCTTTTCTAAGCTTAATAATTGCAGTATAGAAATATGTGATTTTAATGATTATGCTCTGCCAAAGAAAAGTTTTAAAGTTTTTTCTAACATTCCATTTAACATTACAACTAGAATTATCTCCAAGTTAACATCTCGTGAATGTTCAGCTACAGATCTTTTTTTTATAATGCAGGCAGATGCTGCTAAAAGATTTGCCGGAGCCCCATATCAAAGGAATACACAAAATTCTGTGCTATTAGCTATAGATTTTGAAGTTTCGATATTACGCAGCATATCTAAAGACTTTTTCCATCCTAAACCTGGTGTCGAAATAGTGTTTTGCCATTTTCATAGGCGTTTTGAACCGTTATTAACAGGAAGTGATTGGCAGTGCTTTCGCGATTTTGTTGTTTATTGTTATAATCATTCTACATCAATAATTCATTCGTCCTTGAAGGCTGTTTTTACAAATAAGCAATTGAAAATAATTGGTGATGAACTGGGTCTACTGGATCTAAGACCGGCTGATTTGTCTATCCAACAATGGTTATTATTATTTGCGCCCTACAAAAGTTTCGTCTCACAAGAAAAAAAGAGTAAGATCCTTGGGAGTGAAAAACGTCTGAAACACACACAGACGACCCTAATAAAGATGTTTCGATCTCGTTAGTTAGGTTATTAAGACTTGTTGAAGTGATGAGTTACCGCACTAGAAGAAACCAAACGTATAATTTTTACTTTGTAAAAAAATGCCTAATGCATGGACGTTCGCCATCGTTTCAATACGTAAATAATAAGGATTGTATTGATCAGATAGCTTTCTTGATTAAGAATTTATTTCCAATAGGAAAAGATAGCGAACAAGTCTATAAAATTATATTAATGTTGATTGTTTGTTACGACTATAGATTT